>JASFUL010000004.1:0-31979 GCA_050050315.1 Gemmatimonadota bacterium | reverse complement strand
GAGATTCAGCTCGCCCTGAGGGACGAGCCTGCGGTTCCCCTGCGCATCGGGGTGCACACGGGAGATATCGTCTACGAGGGCGGCGGGGTGTACGGCGACGGCGTGAATGTAGCCGCGCGCATCGAGGCGCTGGCGGCCACGGGCGGCGTCGCGGTCTCCGGGAAGGTCTTCGACGAGATCAAGAACCACCCCGGGATCTCCACGCTGTCCATGGGCGCGTTCCGACTCAAGAACGTCGCGGAGCCCGTCGCCGTCTACGCCGTCTCCAACGAGGGGCTCGTGGTGCCCGAGACGGTGGAGAGGGCCGGCCCGCCTCCGCCCGGCTCCGCCGCGTCGCGGCGCTTCACCGACGACGAGGTGCGGGCGCTCCTGAAGCGCGCCTCCGAGCTGGAGAGCGCAGGCGCGGTGGACGACGTACCGGGGGATGGACCCACGCTCGAGGAGCTCGAGGAGATCGCCGCCGAGGCCGACCTCAGCCCCGCGGCCCTCCGTCGGGCGGCCGTCGAGCTGGAGACGGCGTCCCCGGAACGCTCCCTCGCACCCGTCCGCACCGGGGGGCTCCTGGGAGCGCCCGTCTCGGTCCAGCTGCAGCGGGTGGTACGGGGCGAGGTCTCCCCCCCGGCCCTGGAGCGCCTCCTGCCCCTGCTCAAGCGCGCCTCCAGGGGCGTCGGGGAGCCCGACCACGACGGGACGAAGCTGACCTGGAAGACCCGCAACCCCGAGTCGACCCGCACTTTCCAGGCGCGGGTGCGCACGGTGGAGGGCGAGACGCACCTGATGGTGGAGGAGGGCTACGAGAGCACGGCGTGGTTGATCTACGGCACGGTGATCGGGGGCGTGGGCGGAGGCGTGGGCCTGGGGCTCGGGCTGGGCGTGGGGCTCGCCATGGCCTCGGTCGTCTTCGCGACCCTCGTGCCCGTGCTGGCGTTCACGGGAAGCTACCTCCTCGCCCGGAACCTCTACGCGTGGATCGTGAGCCGGAGAGTCGAGGTCCTGGAGCGGCTGATGGACGAGATGACGGCGCTCCTCGGCCCCCCCTTCGACTCCGTCCCGTGAACGACGCCTCCCAGGCGCTCGAGCCCCCTCCGCAGCCGACCGGACCTTCGAGGGGCCTCATGCCGAAGGAGCACGGCGCCTACGCGCAGCTTGCGTTCCCGCTCCTCTCCGGGCTGCTTCTGGGCGGAGGCGGCGTCGCGGGGGTCCTGTACGTGGTCGCGGCGGTCTCCGTCTTCCTGGCCCACGAGCCCGTGGCCGTCCTGGTCGGCGTCCGGGGGCGCCGCCTCCAGGAGCGACTCGCGGCCTCCGCCCGCAGACGCGCCGTCGGGCTGCTGGCGCTGGCCGCATCGGCCGGTCTGGCGGCCCTGGCCCTGGCCCCGCCCCGGGCGCGCCCGTTCTTCCTCGTGCCGGCCGGGCTGGCCGCGCTGCTCCTCCCCCTGGTCCCGGCTCGCAAGGTGAAGACCCTGGCCGGCGAGATCCTCGTGGCCGCCGCCATGGCCGCGAACCACCTCCCGCTGGCCGCCGGCTCCCTCACGGACCTGCTGCTGTGGGCGCCCGCCACGGTCTGGTTCACCGGCTTCGCCCTCGCCGGCCTCACGGTCCACGGTATCAAGGTCCGCTTCAAGGGCCGGCGGCGGGGCCGCTGGACGGTCTTCGCGGCGCCCGGACTGGCCCTCGTCACCGTGGCCGTCGCCCTCACCTTCGCGGCCCTCTCGACCGGCCCCCGACGCTGGATGGCACTCGCCCTCGTGCCCGTCTCGGCCGTCGTCCTGGTCCTGGGCGTGCGCTCCGTCCACCCCCGCCACCTCAGGCGCGTCGGCTGGACGCTCGTCGCCGCCGAGACCGTGACCCTGGCCCTGGTGCTCCTCGCCCGCCTGGCCCCCTGATCCGCCTCGGATCGGATCGCGACGACGCTCCTGTCCTCCGGGACCGGCGTCACCCTGAGCGGCGGGGTCCGGGCCGCCCGTTGACGCGCCCGCCCGCGTCGTGCGACCATGCCGGACCCGCTGCACCCACGCCCACCGCCCCACCCGGAGTGCCCCCGCATGATCGGCCGCTTCGTGTCCGTCGCTCTCCTGGTCGCCGGCGCCGCACCGCTGCTGGGCGCCCTGCCGGCGGCGGCCCAGGATCTCCACCCCTCCCGCAGGCTCAGCCCGGTGGGGATCGCCAAGACGTTCCTCGGCGACACCTACGTGAAGGTGACGTACGGCCGGCCTTACGTGCGTGACCGCGCCATCTTCGGCGATCCGGCCGACGGCGAGACGTACCTCGTGCCCTTCGGCCAGCTCTGGCGCACGGGAGCCAACGAGGCGACCGAGATCACCCTCACGGGTCCGGTGGAGGTGGCGGGCCGCCGGCTCGACGCGGGCACGTACTCCGCCTTCACCGTGCCCGGAGCCGAGCGCTGGGAGGTTCGCTTCCATCCGGGGCTCGGCATGGACGGCACGGGTCGCCTCGGCGCGGCCGGCACGTTCACCGAGACCTACGACCCGGCGCTGGACGTCCTGACCGTCGAGCTGCCGACCGGGACCCTCGACGAATCCGTCGACCCGTTCACCATCTCGTTCGCGGAGAGCACCGCCGGCGTGGACATGGTACTCGCCTGGGAGACGACGGAGGTGCGCGTCCCCCTCGCGCCGGCCGGAGGGTAGGGGGGCTCAGCCCGCCAGCACCCGCATCTTCATCCGTACCACCTCCGTCAGCAGCCCCGGGCGCCCGATCCCCAGGATCTCCTCCCGGGCCTCGAGGAGCGCCTCGCGGCCGACCGCCTCGGCGTGGGCCGCCGGATTCCGCAGCTCGGCGATCCGTCTCACCCGCCCGGGGATCCGGTACTCGTCGGTCAGCGACTTCGCGTCGTTGGGGGCCGCGTCCTTCAGGCCGGAGCGGACGGTCGCGTCCTTCAGGAGGAGGTGACAGAGCCTGCCCAGCGTCTGGTGGGGCACGGCGCCGGCCAGGTTGATGGTGCCGCTCTCCCCGTGGATGGTGCGCTCCCCCGGCGGGCGTCCGGCCATCAGCGGGCGCAGGGCGCCGAACACGACGGCGTTGAGCTCGGTCTCCACGGCCTTGGCATACTCCACGGCCGGGCCGGAGAAGTCGAAGCGCGTGTCCTGCCGGCGCGCCCGCACCACGGCCTCGGCGGCGGACAGGAACGTCCTCGTGCCGGGCTCCATCGCACGCCAGATTCCCTCGCCGAACAGGTTGTCCCGCAGGTCCGAGGAAACGCGCCCCGTCTCCGAGCGGAGCTCGGCGTCGCGCTCGGCCCAGAGCCGCCCGCCGGTGAGCGTGTCCCGGTCCTCGAACCAGCGCGTGGACTCTTGCCGCCGCACGATCAGCGGCAGCTCGACCATCCCCCCGTAGAGCGAGACGGGCCGGTCGTGGTAGCGGACGTTCCGGAGGTGCCGGAGCTCGTCGATCACGAGGCGCGTGTCGTCGGCCACGATCCGTCGGACGTCCCACAACCGGAACCAGACGTCGCACTCACGGCGCTCGTAGTACTCCGGAACGCGTTCCCGCTCGCCCTCGGCCACGCGCACGTCGTCCACGGTGACCTCGCCGACGTCGGCCACGTAGAGCGAGCGGTAGTCGGTCAGGTAGAGGTGGGTCGGCACGCCCGAGGTCACCTGATCGTCCAGGGCGAGGATCTCCGTCAGGTGGGGGAGCGGCCCCTCCCGGCGCGGCGAGCGGATCCGCCCCCACCAGACGTAGACGTCGTCGGCGTCGAGGCGCCCCCCGCGGTGCTCCCGGGCCAGGTCCAGGAGGACCGAGACGTGGGCTTCCAGCGCGTCCACCGCGTACGCCGGATTCCAGACCGTGACCAGGTGAAGGGGATGCGAGGGGGTCATCGCTGCGTCTGTCACCGAGTGCGCATACCTTGTCTCCATGCCCTCCGCCACCAAGACCCAGCGCTGGCTCGACCTGATCGCCTTCCTGGCGGGGCGGAGGATGCCCGTCGCGGTCGAGGAGATCCTGGAGGCGGTGCCTCCCTACGCCGAGGGGTGGGTGGAGGGCGACGAGAGGGGTCGAGCCAGCGTACGACGCAAGTTCGAGCGTGACAAGGACGAGCTCCGCTCCCTGGGGATTCCGATCGAGACGGTGGACTACTCGATCAACTTCGGCACCGAGCAGGTCCAGGGGTATCGGCTCCGCTCGAGCGACTTCTACCTGCCATGGCTCCGCATCGTCTCGAAGGCGGGGGAGGGGGATGAGCGGCCGGGCCGCGGCCCTTCCACCTCCCGTCGCTTCGAGCTGCGGGAGGACGAGGCGCGGGCGGCGGTGGACGCCCTTCGCCGGGTCGCGGGCCTGCCGGCCTTTCCGTTCCGTCGTGAGGCCCGATCGGCGCTCAGGAAGCTCACCTTCGACCTCCCGGGCGAGATCGTCGGTGCGGCGTCGGCCGACCCCCCCGTCCGGTATCTCGCCGCCGCTGGATCCGGTGACGCACGGGAAAGCCTCCGGGCGCTCTCCGGTGCGCTCCTCCGGCGCAAGGAGGTCGAGTTCCGCTACTACGGCATCCGCCGGGACACGGAGAGCCTGCGACGGGTGCGTCCGTACGGGCTGCTCTTCCAGGGCTCCCACTGGTACCTGGTCGGCCACGATCTGGACCGGGAGGACCTGCGGGTCTTCCGCGTCGGACGCATGCGGTCCGTACGCGTCAACGCCAGGCGACCGAAGACCGCCGACTACGAGGTGCCCGACGATTTCGACCTGGGCGACTGGACCGGGCGTCCGTCGTGGGCGCTGCCGGGACAGGAGGAGGAGCCCCTCGCGGTCCGCGTGCGGTTCGACTTCCCCTGGTCCCTGTGGGCCGCACGGAACGACCACGGCGAGCTGATCGAAGAGCTGGACGACGGCGGGCAGCTGCGGCGCTTCCAGGTCCAGGATCCGGACCCCCTGCTGCGGTGGCTCCTCACCCTCCGGGGCCGGGCACGGGTGGAGGCTCCCCCGGAGCTCGCCGAGCAGCTACGCGCGCTGGAGCGACGCGTGCGGCGGCTCCACGGCGGACCGGCCGGGAGCGTGTCGGACCGCGCGTCCCAGCGGGACGCCGGGGAGGAGCATGGCTGACGGCTCGAGCGCGGCCGAGCGCCTCGAGCGGCTGCTCCACATCTTCCCCGCCGCTTCGGTCGAGGGCGGCGTGTCGACCACGGAGCTGGCCCGGGAGCTGGGGGTCGATCGGCGGGTGATCCTGGACGACCTCGCCGAGGTCACGGCTCGGAGCTTCTACCATCCGCCGGGCTTCGGAGACGACATCCAGATCCACCTGGAAGCCGATCGCCTGAGCGTCTGGACCACCGGGGCCTTCGAGCGACCGGTGAAGCTGTCCCCCGCGGAGGCCTTCTGCCTGGCCCTGGGCCTTCGACGGGACGGTGTCGGGAGCGGCGGCGGCGCTCCCCACGGCGATCTTCTGCGACGCGTCGAAGCGCACCTCGCCACCGCCGACCTGCCCGAGGAGTCCCTGAAGGGCATCCGGGCGGCGGACGCCGGCGAGGACCCCGAGGGGGTGCGCGACCTCATCACCGGGTGCGCGCGCACCAGGACGCCTTGCTGGATCCGCTACCTCAAGCCCACCGACACGGAGCCCGAACGCCGGCGAGTGCATCCGTACGCTCTCGTCCACGCCGAGGGTGCCTGGTACCTGATCGCCTGGTGCGAGCGGTCGGGCGGAGGCCGGGCCTTCAGGCTGGACCGCGTGCTCGACGCGGCCCGGGGGGAGGGGGAGTTCGAGGTGCGCGCGGACGTGGAGGTGGAGGCGTTCCTCGAAGGCGGCCGGGTCTATCACGCCGACGAGGACACGGTGGTCACCGTCCGCTACTCGAACGTCGTGGCGCGGTGGGTCGGGGAGTGGGCCCGCGACGTCGAGAAGCTCGCCGACGGGGGGCTCCTCGTGCGTCACCGGGTGGCCGACCCGGACTGGGTCGTGCGGCACGTCCTGGCCTACGGGGGCGAGGCCGAGGTGCTGGAGCCGGAAGCGGTGCGGGAGCTACTCGCCTAGGAGGGGCTCCCCGTCCAGGCCCCGCGGTCAGGGGGTGAGGGTGGAGCTCACGATGTCCCTGAGATGGGCCTCGGTGATCTCAAGCGACCGGGCGATGCCGGCCAGGAGCTCCGCCTCTTCCCGGCTCACCCGGCCGTCGGCGGCGGCGACCAGCAGCACGGCTCGCACCACGACCTCCTTCCCGGCGTCGTTGAGGCTGGGCGCGAGCTCGGCCGCGATGGACGGCGGGTCGGCGTCGGACGCCGACAGCCGCATGGCCTCGGCTCCGACCTCCCCGAGCGCAAGGGCGCGCCCGCTGAGCCGCGCGTAGATGTCGGAGACCGCCCGCAGCTCGCGGTCGTCCACCCGGCCGTCGGCCAGGACCATGTGGATCATGAGCCGCTTCATCGCCCTCCGGAACCGGACCTCGAAGCGACGGCGCTCCGCTCGTCGATGACGGGCGGCCCGGTCGGCCCGGGCCGTCACCGGTGCTTCCCGCGGGAGAGCCTCCGGCGTGCGGCCTCCCTGCCGCGGGTCCGGTCGTAGGCTCGGTGGCGCATGTCCGCGCGGTCGACCCCGATTCCGCCCTCGCGGAGCTTCCTGCCGGCCTCCTGGAGCTCGCCGGCCGCCGCTCCCCGTTCGCCCTTCCGCTCCTCCTCCAGCGAGCGGGCCCGGGCGGCGTCGAGCCGCAGGGCCTCCCGCCGCACCTCGGGATCCACCCGTGGACCGCCGTCCACGTCCAGGGTGACGGGCAGGTCGAGCTCGCGGTACACGATGCCGTCTCCGATTTCCAGCACGTCGGCGGCCAGCGACACGGTGGCCACCTCCGCATCCCCCGACCCGGGGACCGCCTCCACGAGCAACTCCAGGAGCAGCCGCTTCGGCTCCCGGGCATCCAGGTCCCCCATCTCGACCCGGAGGCCTTGCTCGGTGGGCGACGAGGGATACGGGTGGCGGACCGCCGCCACCCACACCGCCGGCGCGGGCCGGACCTCGACCGCCACGCCCCGGGCGACGGCGCCGAGCGGCCCCTCGGAGTCCTCTCCGGGCGGGCCTCCGGACAGGGTCAGGAGGGCTCGGAGGGGAAGCGGCCGACCGGGGCGGGGCGTAGCGTGCTCGAGGCGGATGGTGGGATGCATGGGCCCTCGCTCGTCGGTGATGGATGTTCGACAAGCTAGGGAGGGGGTCTGACACCCCACGGGCAGGAGGGGTCGTGGCCTCAGGTCCCGGCGTCCTCCACCCGTTCCCGGAACAGCGTCTCCAGGCGCTCGGCCGGGTCGGTGGCCGAGCCGTACTCGGTCGGACCCGGCTGGAGCACGTCGGAGCGGGGCGAGCTGAGCCAGTGGAAGCGTTCGGGCGGCGAGAGGAGGGCGATGGGGCCGGCGTCCTTCCGGCCCCGGGCGATGGCCTCGCACGAGCGGAGGTAGCGGGCCAGGAGGGCGACGTCCACGTCGGGGGCGATGCGCCGGAGTCGGTCCGGATCGGTGAGTGCCCGCAGGCCGACGTAGAGGGCGGGCCGGCACTGGAGCACGACCCCGACCGGCGTACCTGCGCCGGTGTGGGGATGCGGGACCACCCGGAGGACCGCCCAGCTGCAGGGGAGCTCCCTCATCGTCGGGCGTCCAGGCGTCGGGGCTTCTCGGCGCGCTTCTGGTCCCGGGCCCGCTCGGCCTCGGCCACGAAGGCGCGGGGGGGCTCGACCCGGCGGAGCAGATATCGCGCGTAGCGTTCGCGCGCCTCGTCGGCGGATGCGAACGAGCCCCGGGCGAGAGGGTCCATGAGCAGCTCGTCGGGGAGCGACTCCGTCACCCGGGCGATGGCCGCGGCGTCGAGGGCCGAAGCCGCGCGCTCGTCGGCCCCGGCGATCCCGTCGGCCCGGAGGAGCAGCACGTGGTCCCGGATCAGCGGGAACGGCGTGCGGGTCCGGGCGTCGTCCACTCCGTCCCACGCGTGGTGGGCGTAGAGTGCCGATCCGTGGTCGATGAGCCAGGGGCGCCGCTCGTGGATCAGGAGATTCGGGTTCCGCGGGGTACGGTCCGGGTTCGTGGTGTAGGCGTCGAGCCACACGACGGCCGCCGCGAGGGCCGGGTCCACGAAGTCGCCGGCGGCCCGGGGGTCGTAGTTGAACGCGCCGTCCAGGTAGCGGAGCCCCACGTTCGCCCCGACGCTCCCCTCCACCAGCTCCCGGATCTCCGGGTCGCCCTCGTCCGCGGCGAGCCCTTCGGGCACCTCGATCCGGGCGAGATCCGGGACCGGGAGCCCGAGCTCCAGCGCGAGCAGCCCCACGACGAGCTCCGCGATCAGGGCCCGGGGACCCTGGCCGGCACCGCGGAACTTCAGGACGAACAGCCCGTCCTCCGTGTCGACGACGGCGGGGAGCGAGCCGCCCTCCCGGAGCGGCTGCAGGTATTCGGTGGCGGTGAGGCGCGGAAGCATGGGGCGCGGAATCTACCGCGGGGGCCCACGGGTCGCGAGGAGGCGACGGGCCGTGTCCCGGGACCCCGACGGGCGGCCTCACGACTCCGACTCCGTCACGACCTTCACGTAGAAGCCTCGTTCTTCCAGCGCCTCCACGATCTCGTCCCGGCGCTCCATCGCGTACTGCGTCCAGGACCCGTTCAGGCGGGAGTGGACCCGGTGGCCGAACGCCTCGACGAACGACCGCGGAAGCGTCAGCCCCTCGATCTCCCGGATCCAGGGCGGGTAGTCGCCGTCGGGAACGGCGGGGATGTCGTACGGAGTGAACGGGTCGGCGCTCGAGATCACGTAGTCGTCCGGGAGGTCGTCACGGTCGGCCACGGGTTGGCCGGCCGCGAAGAGGAACCGGTCCCCGTCGCGGTAGATCAGGTCGCCGCCGTTGCTCTCCCAGAGGTGGAGGCTCTCGAACTCCCCCGCGGGGAGCGCCTCCCGCAGCTCGCCCCAGGTGCCGGACTCGCGCAGGGCCCGCTCGATGGAGGTCAGCCACTCCCAGTCGCTTCGGCGGAGGAGCACGCCCTCGTCGCCGCCCCACCACTGGAAGACCAGCTCCTTCTCCTTCTTCCGCTCCTCCAGCAGGTCGACCATCTCGCCGGTCTTCGTGTAATGGGCCAGCGCCCCGCCGATGAAGCGGGCGGTCGGGTTCGCGACGGCGGCGTCGGGATGCCTGGCGCGGACCCGGTCCCGGACCCGCTCGACCTCCTCCGGAGGACGGGTCCAGAAGCCGCCGGTGCCCTCGCACTCGACGCAGCCCCTCCACCGGTCGCGGTCCAGCGAGACGATCCCGGCGCCCCCGCAGCGCTCGCACGTCCTCCGGAGGGCTCCCAGCAGCTGGTCGGTCATGCCGCGGTGGGGGCCGATGGGCTTGAACCCGTACACGTACTGGTATCGGGCCATCCCTTCGTGCATGCTCAGCCCCCAGTGGGAGAACTCGTGACCGGCGCCGCAGGTGCGGCATTCGGGAGCTCCCACCAGCGTTCCGGGAGCCGCTTCCTGGCAGGGGCAGGGCTTGAACCGTCGGTTCGGCATGGCTTCATCTCCTCGTGTCGAGGGGGACGTGAAGCCGAAGGGCCCCGCGCCGCCGAGGCGGCACGAGGCCCTCCGACGCTTTAGGCGGATGCCGGCTCCCGGGGGCGCGCCCGCCAAGCTGTCGAGTCAAAGCGCGCGCCCCCGCCCGCCCCGTTCGGAGCGGGCCCGGACTTCCGGATTGTCAAATTGCGGAGAGGCCCCGCGCGGCGGTCCGCACGAGGCCTCTCGAGCGGTTTAGCAGTGGGTTACCCGGCTGCAATCGCCACAACTCCCGGGGTCCCGAGGGACGCCTCGAATATAGCTCGTTCGCGGGCCGAATCCAAGATGGCGAGGGAGTGTGACGGCGCCGGCGGGCATCACCCCTTCGGCTTGATGAACTCCTCGAACGCCGGGTGCCCCCTGAGCGGCTTCATCAGGATCGAGTGCGGATCGGGGAACGGCCAGCCCCGCTGCATCGCCTGGTCCAGGAGCGCGACGGCCTCGTCCAGGTCTCCGAGGGCGGCCAGGATCTCGGCCCGCCGGAAGGCGCGCTCCCCGTGGTCGTACGGCCAGTCCCAGTCCGCCAGGGCGTCCGAGATCGCCAGGGCCTCCGCCCTCCGCCCCTGGGTCGCCCGTACGACACCGAAGAGATGGTGAGTTCCCGCGACGCGCGGGAACTCGCGCACCAGCGACTCCGCGATCGACGCGGCTTCGTCGGTCCGGCCCAGTCGCCACATCATCCAGGCCTTGCTCTGCCGCAACATCCCGTTGGTGTCCGGCCCCCTTCGGGATTCGTACTCGGCCAGGAGAGCCTCCCACAGGCGCCGCGCGGAGCCCGGGCTCCCGTGCGCGTCGAACTCGCTCGCGGTGCCGTCCATGAGGGCCACGGGGCTCTGCGAAGGCCCCACCCGGGAGAGCCGCTCGTCGATCAGCCGTTCAGCCTCGGAGAACCGCCCCAGGCCGATGAGTGCCGTGACCTCGTGCCCCAGGAAGGAGTCGTGCCGGGTAGGGAAGCGCGCCTTGCCCTCCCGGACGACCTGCAGCTCCCGCTCGTGCCGGCCCAGGTGATGGAGAGCCTCGGCCCACCGGAGGTAGTTGTAGGGGGCGTACACCCGATTGAGCCGCCCCAGCGTTGGATCGAAGCTCGCGTAGGCTCGCACGGCCTGTTCCGGCCGGTTGAGCGCCGCGGCGCTCCTGCCCAGGAAGTAGTAGGCCACGTTCTGGCGTCTGGCCCACTGTTGCGTGGCGCGGAGGGCCCGCCACCGGTCTCCCTCGACCAGCGCGCAGTCGTGTTGGTTCCAGAGCCGCTCCAAGCGGCTCGCCTCGCCGGAGCGGGACCCGAACACATGGCAGACCGAGTCCGCCGTGGCCCACTGGTTCGTCGATACGAAGACGGTGCTCAGCCCGTTCAGCGGGGCGATGTAGCCGGGGTCCAGCTCCGTTGCGCGATGGAAGTCCTCGACTGCCTTGCTCCACTGGGTGCTCCAGAGGTTCTCCAGGCCCTCGAGGTAGGCTTCGTGCGCGTCGGCCGTGGGAGCGTGCCTTCCCGCCAGGGACCAGGTGACCTCGTGACCCGGCTCCACCACCGCGGCGACCGCTCGTACCGCCTTCGCCGCGACGGCGTTCAGGCCGTCCATGGGGTCGTCTGCGGATGCGCTCACCGGGTCCACCGATCGCGCAACCAGTCCCTCGGCGTCCACGATCCTCAGTCGGAACTGGATGGAATCTGCGGCCCGGAGGTAGGAGCCGGTCACCGCGAACGAGGCCTCCTCCGGCCACGTTCCGGTGGACGGGGCCGAGGTATCACCGGTCCCGAGGGAGGGGATCCCGACGACCGGTACGACGGGTGCGACCCCGGCGCGACTCACGCCGTCGGCGATCCACTCGGCGGTGGATCCCGCCAGCCAATCGAATGAAGGGTCTCCGGTATCGTTCTTCGGGCGCAGGATCGCGACCCGTCGGGCCTCCGGGACGGCGCCTTCGAGGTTGCCCGGCGGATCGGCCCCGGGGTCCGCCATGGCCCGGACGGTCAGGTAGGCCGCGGCCGCCACGACGATCGCGGCCGCGCCGGTGATCACGAGCCCCGCCGCGCTCGGCCCGGCCGCACCTGACTCGGTGGACCGGAGGCTCTCCTCGTCCCTCGGAGAATCCGTGGGACCTTCGTACGCCACCGACTCGTCCCGTTCGACCCCCGCGCCGGAAGGAGTCCCGGATCCGAAGGAGGTCCCGAAGCCGCCCCGCGTGCGTCCGCGAATCTCGGAGACGAGCTCCTCGGTCTCCGGGGACGGCTCCAGCTCGAGCTCGGCCCGGAGACGCTGCGCGAAGGCCTCGTACGCCTCCAGTGCGGCGGCACGATTGCCCGACCGATCCAGGATCGCCAGGGCCTCCTGGAGCACGCCCTCGTCGTTGGGCGCCCTGGAGAGAGCCCACCGCACCCGCCCGGCCACCTTCAGCGAATCGCCCGGGGACTCCGCGCTATCGGCCAGGGCGAGCGCCGCGTTCACGGCTGCTCGACGCAGCTCGTTCCGCAACCGGCTGCGCCACAGGTCGAAGTCGAGGCAGCCGGGAACGTGGAAGGCCGTCATGAAGTCGCCCCGGTAGAGGCCCAGCGCCTCTTCCGGCCTTCGACCCTCCAACGCCGCGAGAAAGTCGCAGGCGTCGCACCGGAGCCTCGCGGCGTCGACGCGGAGGTCCTCCTGACCCGAGCCGAGGATGGCGTCGCTCTCCAGGGCCCGCCGAAGCGTGTAGAGGGTCTGACTCAGCGCTCGACGTGCGCGCGCCTCCGACAGCTCCGGCCAGAGCAGGGGGAGGATCCTGTCACGACGCACGGGGCCGATCCGGGACTCGAGCGCCAGGTAGACGAGGAGGCCCAGGGCCTTGGGGCGGGAGCGGACGGCGGCGGCGTGGGGATCGTCCGACGGAAAAACGAGGTCGACCGTGCCCAACGTGTGGAGCTCGATCAACGCATACCTCCCACCCCGGGAGGATCATCCAACCCGGCTTGCCCAGGACCTCGTCGACGGTCCCTCGACGCCCGGCGAATCGGAATCACCAGCTTCATGGACGGCATTTGGCGGCGTTGGCTCTCCCACCCACCCGTGTGGGAATCTATGCGCGTCGGCCTGGGTCCTCCATCCCTCGGGGAGTGGCGAGCCGACCTCCACCGCCTCGTTGGGATGGGTGAAGTGGAGCCGTATGCGGACGGGGCCGTGGACGCGGGCCGCCGGGGTTCTCCACGAGCGCCGGGATTGCGTCTAGGCCGCGCAGTCACCCATCTTTCCACATCCGCCCCCCCGGATGAGCCGTACACGATCGAGACGAAGGACTCCACGGTGCCCTGCGAGCTCCGGGTCCTCGGCCCCCCCGCCGTCGTCGCCGCGGACGGAACCCCGCTGGACCTCCCCCTCGGCAAGCCGTTCGCCGCGTTGTGCTACGTGGCGCTCGAGCGCACGTCCGTCGGGCGCGAGGACCTCGCCCACGTCCTCTGGCCCGACTCGGCGGAGAGGCGTGCGCGGGCCTCCGTGCGTCAGGCGCTCTGGCTCCTCCGCGCGACCCTCGGGGAGGACGTGCTCGTCGAGGACGCCGGGACGCTCGAGCTGGACACGGATCGGATTCGCCTGGACCTCGATCGCTTCGAGACCCACCTGGCCGGGGGTCGGCTGGACGACGCCTGGGGGATGTGGGGCCCCGGCCCTCTCGACGGCTTCTCGGTCCCGGACGCGCCCCACTGGGAGGCCTGGGCCCACCGCTTCCGCGAGCAGCTGTCCCGCCGCTTCGGCGAGGCCCTGGAGACCCGGGCCCTGTCCCTCGAAGGGGACGCCCGCCTCGAGTGGCTCGAGCGGGCGCTGCGGGTGCGGCCCTACCTCGACCGCCTGCACGCGGCCCGGGTGGAGGCCCTCGTGGCCGCGCACCGTGTGGAGGACGCGGAGGCGGCGCTGCACGACCTCCGCCGCCAGGTCGACGATCCACCGCCGGGGCTCATCGACGAGCTGGAGCGGAAGGTCCGGGCGCTGAGCCTCGCGACCACCGAGTCCGGGCCCGAGGCGCCGCGTCTCGAGTTCGTCGGCCGGTCCAGGGAGTTCGCGGCCCTCGCGGCGCACTGGCGCTCCGCGAAGTCGGGCCGGCCCCGCCTGGCCGCGATCCTCGGACCGGCCGGCATCGGGAAGACGCGCCTGGCCGACGAGCTCGTGGCGCTGGCCGGGGCGGAGGGGACCCGGCTCGCCGGCACCAAGGGAGTGGACCTCGAGCGGGATCTCCGGCTGGCGGGCCTCGTCACGCTGGTGAAGAGCCTCCTGGTGCTGCCGGGGGCGGCGGGCGTGAGCGCCCGGACGATGCAGGCGTTCGCGCCGCTCGTGCCCTCCCTGGCGGACGTCCCCGTCCAGGGGCGGGCGACCGTCCCGTCCGGGGCGGTGCTGGCCGACGCGCTCCTCGACCTCGTCGAGGCGGTCGCCCACGAGGGTCCCCTGATCCTCCGCGTCGAGGACCTGCAGTGGATCGACGCCACGTCCCGGACCCTCATCCTGCGCGCCTTCCGGGGGCTCCAGAGGGCGCCCGTGCTGCTGCTCGTGACGTGCCGGACGACCGATGCCGATCGCTCGGCGGATCGGGTCCTGCGGGAGCTCGGCGCCCGGGGGCAGGCGAGCCTCCTGCCCCTGGAGCCCCTCACCGCCGCCCACGTCACCGAGATGCTGGGGCTGATGTTCGCGTTCCCGAGCGCCGACGAGATCGACACCGTGGCCCGTCGGCTGCACGGCGCCTCCGGCGGGAATCCGCTCTTCCTGAACGAGCTGCTGCGAAGCCTGGAGGAGCGGGGGCTCGTGCGGACGCGCACCGGTCTGGGCGAGGAGGTCGCCCGCACCGTCGAGCTTCCGGCCGAGCTGCGACTCCCGCGGACGGTGCGCGAGGCCCTCGAGCGGCGGATCGAAGACCTCGGCGAGGGAGCCGAGCGCGTGGCGACGGCCCTCGCCCTCGCGGCCGGCGCCCTCGAGCCCGACGAGATCTCCAGGCGTACGGGCCTCTCCCTCGACGAGATCGACGACGCGGTGGCCGAGCTGACACGGAAGGACGTCACCCGCCGGGAGCCCGGCGACCGCCTGTCCCTGTCGCACGACACGATCCGCGAGATCCTCCGGGGCCGGGCCCGCCCCGTCAGGCGGGTGCGGAGGCTCATCCGACGGCGGGCCGGATGGGCCGCGGCCCTGGTCGTTCCGGCGCTCCTGGTGGCGGGCTGGATCGTGAGCCGGTCCGGGGCGGAGGCGGGCTCGGACCCCGGCCTGTACGGCGGCGGCATCATCTGGGTGGAGCGGCCGGGCCAGGTGGCGGGCTACCGCCTGTCCCCGGGGTCGGACGGC
Source organism: Gemmatimonadota bacterium (assembly GCA_050050315.1). Taxonomy (GTDB): domain Bacteria; phylum Gemmatimonadota; class Gemmatimonadetes; order Longimicrobiales; family Gaopeijiaceae; genus JASFUL01. The sequence goes on along the minus strand of JASFUL010000004.1, from coordinate 17,183 downwards.
GGGATCGAGGTCCGGAAGACCGACAGCCTGCTCCTTCCGGAAGGCGTGGCCGTCCGGACAGCTCCCACTCCGGACGGGGACGGGGGCTGGTCGGCGGCGGGCGTGCTCCATCCCTCCCTGGAAGAGGCGCCCGACGCCGTGATCGTCGGGAGGGGAGGTGCCCGGATCGTCTACGAGACCTCCGGGGACGACATCGCGGTCGCCCTGGCGCCGGACGGGAGGCGGCTCCTCCTGGCGGTGGAGGATCCGAACGGCCCTCCGTACCGCCTGCATCTCGTTCGCTACGACCCCCTGACGGGCGACACGGCCGTGCTCGCCACCGGTGCGACCACGAACACCTACTGGACGCCGACCGGCGAGCGGATCGTCGCGCGACTCACCCGCCGGCCGGACTCGGTCGTCGTGATGTGGCCGGACGGGACCGTGGAGGCCCGTGCCGGGGCGGTGTACCGGCGGATGGACCAGCTCGAGTGGTGCGCGCCCCTCGGGAGCGCCGTCTGGTTCGACACCCCGCCGGGCGAGGCGGCAGAGGGATGGATCTGGACGCCGGGCGGGGATCCCGCGCGCCTGGCCCTCGAGTACGTACCGGCGGGGCGCATCGTGTGCTCGCCCGACGGGAGCGCGTTCCTCTATCGGGGGATCGTCGGTGCCGAGCGGCGCCTCGTCCTGCATGAACGGGCGACGGGCAGCGGCCGTGTCCTGCCCGTGCCCTTCGGCGACGTGACGGGATGGGTCCCTCCCTCGCGTCCCTCCGCCCCCCGGAGCGTGGAGATCCAGCTCGACTCCCTCCGCCTGTCCCGGGGGGAGCGGCGCCGCCTCGTGGCGGAGGTGGAGGGGGTCGTCGACTCGCTGAAGCCGGAGCGCGTGGTGTGGGGCTCGGCCGACCCGCTGGTCGCGTCGGTGTCGGACGACGGGACCGTGACCGCCAACGGGCCGGGGCGGACCTCGATCACGGTGACGGTCGACCGCTGGCTCCGGGACTCTTTGACCGTCCGGGTCGCCCCCCAGCCGGGAGCCCCCGACGTCCTCTTCAGCGACCGCCTCGCGGATCTCGACCAGGACCGCTGGTACGTGGTCGGATACCCCGCGCCCGCCCCCACCACGGACTCCCGGGGCGAGCCGGTGCTCGACATGCGGGGCGACGGTCGCTACCGGGACGGGATCGTCAGCCGTGCGTCCTTCGATCTCCGGCGCGGAGCCACGGCGATGGTCGACTTCCGGCTCCCCCTCCGGGACCGGCGCGATCGCCAGAAGATGGAGTTCTGCCTCCTCGACGCGGAGCCCGGCCCCCGGGTGCGGGACTACGCCACGTGGGTCGTCCCGGAGACCCTCTGCTTCGAGTGGCCGGCCGAGGAGCTCGTCCGCTTCGACCCCTCGGAGGCGCGCTTCGAGGCGAGAGCCCTCCCCGTGGGCCCCATCCCCATCGCGGACCACCTCGATCCGGACGGCTGGAACCGCGTCGCGATCCAGGTCCGGCCGGACGGAACGACGAGCCTCCACCTCAACGAAGCGTGGGTCTACACGTATCCGGTCCGGATCGGGCTCGAAGGCCGCAGGTGGCGACTCGGGATCTTCAGCCGCGCCGTCGACACGGAGCACTGGGTCCGGAACGTCGCGCTCTGGCGGGGGCAGAGGTACGAGGTGCCGCCAGCCGGCTGATCCTCCCGGTCCTCCCACCGCGAATCCTCCGGGGGCTTCCCACGTATCTCGGGAGAGCCGCCCGCGATCGTCGCCCGGCCGCCCTCGACCTCGTCCTGGACCCGAAGCCCCATGACCCTCTTCGAGCACCTGTCGGTCCTGATCTCGATCGTCATCGGGCTGGGGCTGACGCACATCCTGTCCAACGCGCACGAGCTGGTGCAGGCCCGCGATCGGGTGCGGCGGCACTGGCTGCCGATGGCGTGGGCCGTGCTCGTGTTCGTCGCGCTGGTGCAGTGGTGGTGGACCAGCTTCACCTTCCGCACCCGGCACGACTGGACCTTCTTCTACTTCCTCTTCCTGCTCCTCCGTCCCGTGGTGTTCTACCTGGCCGCGGCGTTCGTGCTGCCACGGGTCGAGCCGGACCGGCCCTGCGACATGCGCGCCTACTACTTCCGGACCCGGGGCTGGCTGTTCTCGCTCCTGGCGTTCGGGCAGGTCCTCGACGGGGTGCGGCGGATCGTCGCGGGCGAGCCGATCACCGAGATCTCGGTGTGGAGCAACTTCGTCTCCGCGACGCTGGTCGGCTCCCTGGCCAGGGTGGAGAACGTACGGTGGCACGCGGTCATCACGGTCCTCACCGCCGCCCTCTTCCTCGCCTTCCTGGTCCAGTCGGCCCTCACGCTGACCTGACACGCGACCCGGCTGCGGGTGATCCCGGCGCGTCGTACGTCACGATGGCGTGCCAAGGAGGGTGGACCGCCCGGGGTGGGCAGCTCGGACGGTTCGAACGCCGGATCTGATGGTCCGACCCCATCCGAACGAATACGTTGCGCGGACAGCGCTCGCTCCAGCGGGGCCACCGGCCCGGCTCCGAAGGAGAGATCCAGGAACGGCAGCACGGGAGTCGAACGAGGATGCGATACAAGACCGGCTGGCCCGCCGCCGCCCTGCTGATCGGGGCGGCGCCCGTCGCCCTGTCGGCGCAGACCACCCGCAACCCCTTCCCGGACCCCATCGTCCAGGGGGATGCGGTGGTGGTCGACGTGGCCGACTTCGCCACCGTCCCCGACGTCGGGGGTGAGCCGGCGCGGATGATGCGGCTGGTCGACGAGCCCGTGACGGAACGCGTCTTCGTGAACGGCATGCGGGGGCCCATCTGGGTCGTCGGCCGGGGCGGCGGCACGGCCGAGCTCTACCTCGACATCGACGACCCGGCGTGGGGAATCGGCGTCCAGTCCCGGGGCAGGGAGCGAGGGTTCCAGAACTTCGCCCTCCACCCCGACTTCGCCCGGGAGGGCGCGCCGGGGCGTGGGCGCTTCTACACGTGGACCGACGTGATTGACACCTCGCCTCCGGCCGACTTCCGGCCGGGAGGAGACCAGAGCTCGCACCACACGGTGCTCTCCGAGTGGCGGGCCGCCGACCCGTCCGCGCCCACCTACGACGGCGGGGCACCCCGGGAGCTCGTCCGTTTCGAGCAGCCCTTCGGCAACCACAACGCGGGCCACCTGGCGTTCGACCCCACCCTCGAGCCCGGCGACCCCGACTACGGGCTGCTGTACGTGGGCGTGGCGGACGGCGGGAGCGGGGGCGATCCGATGGATATGGCGGAGAATCTCGCCTCCGCCTTCGGCAAGGTCCTGCGGATCGATCCCCTGGGGTCCGGCGGGACCGGCGGCGCGTACGGCATCCCCCCCTCCAACCCCTTCACCGCCGGTGGCCCCCCGGGCGCGCTGGGTGAGATCTGGGCCTACGGGGTGCGGAACCCCCAGCGGTTCGGCTGGGACCCCGAGACCGGCGCCATGTACCTGGCCGACATCGGCCAGAACACGGTGGAGGAGGTGAGCCTCGCCACGCCGGGCGCCGACCTGGGCTGGAACGCGTGGGAGGGGAGCTTCCGCTACACCGGCCGGGGCGGCGTGGAAACGTCGGACCCCCGGAGCGACCCCGGCGTCACGTACCCCCTGGTCGAGTGGGCCCACGGCGATCCACTGCTCCTGGGACGCTCCGCGGTGACGGGGGTCGTCGTCGTCCGGGGCGACCGGATCCCGGTGCTCCGGGACCGGGTGCTGTTCGGCGACTTCCCGAGCGGTGAGATCTTCCACTTCGACGTCGACGACCCGCCCGAGGGGGGCAACCAGGGCTTCCGCCGGGTCCTGCTCCGCGACGGCGGCGAGGTGAAGACCTTCCTGCAGCTCATCCGCGAGCGCAACGGCGAGCAGGGACGCCAGCCGGCCTCCCGCGCGGACCTGCGCTTCGGCGAGGGCGCCGACGGCCGGATCTTCCTGCTGAACAAGCACGACGGCGTGATCCGGGTGCTCATGCCCGGAGGGTGACGTCGGCAACGCCCCGGGCGGCCGAGAGGCGTCCCGCCCGGGGACAGAACCGGTTCCCCGCGATCGTCTCCGGGACGACCCTTCGTCCCGCGAGTGTCCACTGGGAGCGACCAATGAACCGGACCGTCTCCGCCGCCCTCCTGGCCCTCTTCCTTCTCGCCTGCGGGGAGGATCCCACCGGCGGCCGCGGCCCGGCCGCCTTCGAGCTCGAGCTCCGCAACCACATCGTGCAGGAAGGGCAGGAGTCCCGCTTCACCCCGGAGCTCATCGTGGTCGCCGCCGACCCGGAGGCGCGGCTCCAGTCCCAGGACGTGGTGGGCATCACGGTGATCTGGCCCGACGGGACGGCCTCCATCGTGAGCCCCGGGTTCTCGGAGGAGGACGGCCGCCTGCAGGCGAGCAGCCTCGACGAGAATGACCCCGGACCGCTCCCCGACGGCGTCTACGAGGTCACGATCCGTTTCGACGACGGGGAGGCGGAGGTCCTCGAGACGAACGAGGAGATCACCCCGCTGTCTCCCGCCCCGGAGGTCGTCATCTCGACGTTCGCGGACGAGGTCGAGGTGCGGTGGACCGCGCCCCCGGAGACGCACGATTGGCGCATGGAGGTCTACCGGGTCATCGATCGGCCAGGGCCCCAGGAGTTCGAGAAGATCCTCGATGTCCCCGGGGGGACGGTGGCCGACGGGGGCCCCCAGGTGGCGCGCTTCTCCATCGAGCAGCTCGAGCCCGGCGAGGGCTACCGGGCGGTGCTGATCCTGAGCAACGACCAGAACGTCCGCGTGATCGACGGCGGCGGGCAGCGCCCGTCGGCCTGACTCGACGACAGCGGGCCGGCGCGGCGCCGGTCGTGTACCTGGTCGGGGAGACGAGGCGCCGACGCGGCGAGGACGGATCGTGCCCGGCTCAGCGCTTCCTGGCCAGCAGGAGCTGTTCCGCGTGGTCGGTGACGACCCATTCCTCCGCGATCAGGCCGTCCTCGAACCGGCTCACGACCATGTCACGCCAGACGAGCTCGAGTCCGGAGGCGGGGAAGCCCTTGAAGGGGCCCTCGTGGGTGGCCCGGATCGTCCTCTGCCAGGCGATCCGGTCCTTCCCCTCCGCCAGGATCTCGACGTCGACCCGGAAGTCCCGGAAGGCGCGTCGCAGCGCGCCGAGGAAGCTGCGGACCGCGCCGGGCCCTCCCGTCATGTCCCGGCCGGACAGGTGGGCGACGTAGCCCGGGGCGAAGAAGTCGCCGACCGCGTCCAGGTCGCCGTGCGTGAGGAGGGCCTCGTTGGCCGCCCTGACCTGCGCTGCTGCTGACTGGTTCATTGCGTCGCCTTCTCTCGGGTGGGGCTTCGGGTCCGAGGGGGGCCGCCCGGACGCGCTGCCGTAGAGGATGTCGCGGGAGCGTCCGTGTGGCCAGGCCTGATACCTCTCCGGCGCCGCACGAGATCGAGGCCTCTCCCGCCGACGCCGACGTCGTCTACCAGATGGACGTCTTCATCCACGTCACGCCCGACGAGAGGTGGACGACTCCAGCCCGTCCTTGACTTTCTTGTTCATCGAACATGATAGTAGTGGTCATGGCCGGGGGTGGCCGTGCCGGCGCGGCGAGGGGGTGGGCAGCCTCCGGGGCCGCGGTGAGGTCGAGGACCGAGGACGAGGAGGGGACGTGGGCTCGCTGGGCGATCTGCAGCACCTGGTTCTGCTGGCCATCCTGCGCCTGGGGGACGGGGCGTACGGCGTCTCGATCCGGGACGAGATCGAGGGCACGGCCGGCCGCGAGCTCTCCCTGGGCGCCATCTACAGCGCCCTCCGCCGCCTGGAGACCCAGGGTCTGATCCGCTCCCGGAAGGGGGACCCGTCCCCCGTGACCGGCGGCCGGGCCAAGACCTTCTTCGACGTCGCGCCGGACGGTGACCGGGCGCTCCGGGAGGCCCAGGAGGAGCTGGGCCGCATGGTCGAGGGGCTCGCCGGGCTCCCCCTGTCGGCTCCTCCGGCCCGGCGCGAGGGCGAAGGATGAGCGGCCGGGAGCGGCTGTCCCTCGCGGTGCGGCTGCTCGTCCGCCTCGTCACCCCCGCGCTCCACCGCGACGCCCTCGAGGCGGAGCTGGCCGAGGAGGCGAAGCGCATCCGCCGTGGACGGGGCCGCCTGGCCGCCGCCGCCTTCCTCGGCCGGGAGCTGGCCGGGGTGGTGCGCCACGGTGCCGCCGACCGGGTCCGCTCGGCGGTCACCGGCGTCCCGTCGGGGCTCGCCATGGACCTCCGGGTGTCGGCGCGACGGCTCCGGCGGGGGCCCGGGTTCACCGTCGTCGCCGTCGTCACCCTGGCCCTCGCCCTGGGGGTGACGAGCGCCGTCTTCGGTCTCGTCGACGCCTTCTTCCTCCGTCCCCTGCCGTACGCGAATCCGGGCCGTCTCGTCGCGCTGTGGGAGACCGGCCGGGACAGCCGGGACGTCACCACCGTGGCTCCGGCCAACGCGCTCGACTGGAAGCGGGACGCCCGCACCCTGTCCGGCGTCGCCTGGTTCAACTCGTGGGGCGCGACGCTGACCGGGTCGGGGGATGCGGTGCGCGTCGCCGGGAGCGTGGCGAGTGTCAACCTCTTCGACGTGCTGGGCGTACGGCCCGCGCTGGGCGGCGGATTCCGCCCCGAGCACGCCCGCCCCGACACCGCCGCCCCGGCCCGCGTGGTGGTCCTCTCCCACGGACTCTGGGTCCGCCGCTTCGGGGCGGACCCCGGCGTCCTCGGCCGAACCGTCGAACTGAACGACGCGGACTACGAGGTGGTGGGGGTCATGCCGGCCGGCTTCCGGCATCCCCGGACCTTCCTGGGCGCCGAGCCCGCCGAGCTCTGGGTGCCCCTCGGGCTCGGCCCCGGCGCCGAGGACCGGGACATGCGCTACCTGCACGTCGTCGGCCGCATGGCCGACGGGGTCGCCCTGGCCGACGTGTGGTCGGAGATGGAGGCGATCGCCGCCGGCCTGGCCCGCACCTGGCCGGAAGCCAACGGCGGGCGCGGGGTGGTCGTCCGGCCCGTGGACGAGCAGATCTTCGGCGACCAGCGGCCGGTGCTGGCGCTCCTCCTGGGCGCGGCGGCGCTGGTGCTGCTGGTGGCGTGCGTGAACATGGCCAACCTCCTCCTGGCCCGGGGCCTCGGCCGCCGCCGGGAGCTGGCCGTGCGCGTCGCGCTGGGCTCGGGCCGGGGCGCCGTCCTCCGGCAGCTCCTCGTCGAAGGGCTGCTCCTGGGCCTCCTGGGCGGCGTCGCCGGAGCGGCGCTCCTGCTGGCCGGCGAGGACGCCCTCCGGGCGAGCGCGGGTCCCTACCTGAACCCGCTGGCCGACGTGCGGGTCGACGCCCGGGTGGTGCTCTTCACCCTGGGAGCGGCGCTCGGAAGCGGCCTCCTGTTCGGGTCGCTGCCCGCGTTCCGGCTGTCCCGGCCGGACCTCCGCGGGGCCCTCACGGCCCATGGGGTCGTGGGGGGCGGCCTGCGGGCGCGAGCGCCCCTGGTGGCCATCGAGGCCGCCCTCACCGTGGCGCTCCTCTTCGGCGCGGGCCTGCTCGGCCGGAGCCTCGTGGGGCTCGGCCGGGCACCGCCGGGCTTCCGGGTCGAGAACACCCTCCTCTTCGAGGTCCGACCGCCCTACGCCGGCTACGAGGATGGCGACGACGTAGCCGCGTTCTACCACCGGCTGCTGACCGCGCTCGAGGCGCGTCCCGAGATCGAGGCCGCCGGGCTGCTGAGCGACCCGCCCCTGACCAGCGAGAACCGCGGCACGAGCTTCACCCTTCCCTCGTCGGACCGCCCGGGCGAGGAGCGCGAAGCCGAGTATCACACCGTGAGCCCCGGCTACTTCGCCGCGGCCGGCATCCCCCTCCTCGAAGGGCGCGATTTCGACGCGTCGGACGAGAGGGACACGCCATGGGTGGCCGTGGTGGACCGGACGCTGGCGCGGCGGTACTTCGGCGACACGAGTCCCGTGGGGCGCCGCATCCACCTGGTCGACGCCGACGTGGACGTGACCGTGGTGGGGGTCGCGGAGGGCACCGTGGACGACGGCCTCGACCAGCCCCTAGAGCCCCGCATCTACTACGCGTCCGGGCAGTCGGGCTACCGCACCTGGTACGTAGTGGCCCACACCGTCGGCCCCGCCCCGGAGGCCCTGCGGGTGATCCGGCCGGTGGTGGCGTCGGTGGACGAGCGCGTGCCCGTGTCGGACCTCACGACCATGGAGCGGCACGTGGCCCGGTCCCTGGCGACGCCCCGGGGGATGGCGTGGGTGACCGCGCTGTTCGGCGCACTCGCGCTGGCCCTGGCCGCGGTCGGGATCTACGGGGTGATGGCCCAGAGCGTGGAGGAGCGGACCCGGGAGATCGGCGTGCGGGCCGCCCTCGGGGCCGGAAGGGACGCGCTCGTCGGCCTGGTGGTGCGGGACTCGGCGCGCATCGCCGGGTTCGGCGTCGCCACCGGCGTCGTCCTGGCGCTCCTGGTCGGCCGGATGCTGGGGAGCCAGATCCACGCCGTGCGCCCGTGGGACCCGCTCACGCTGGCCGCCGCCGTGATCACGGTGGGCGGGGCGGCCCTGGCCGCGGCGTGGATCCCCGCCCGGCGGGCCGCGCGGATCGATCCGCTGGAGGCGCTGCGGGGCGGGTGAGCGGGAGGGGCACGGCTCCTGGAGGGCCCCGGGCTGGTCGCGGCGCGAGCGGCCGGCCGGTCCCTCGTTCCTCGAGGCGACGAATCGCTTGTGCGAATCGGTCGTCCAGTGAAGCATCGAGGGGTGGACGCGCCCCCCCGGCGTCGAGCCGTCGGTCTCCCACGGACGCGGAGGTGATCACCATGTCCCCCAGCGGAGCACACACCGAGAGCCACGCGCGGTACGGCCCCGCCTCGCTCGGCTACATGAATCCGGGCGGAGGGACCTTCTGCCTTTACTATCCGGTCGACCCGGAGGAGGAGGGCTTCAAGATCCACGTGACGGCCCATCCCGACGACGCGGAGGTGGTGGCGCGTACCGTCCTGCCCCGCCTTCGGGCGATGCGGGTCCCCCACAAGGTCGTGCGGGACCGGTCGACCTACCTCCGCATCCACGGGGGCGACCAGCGCGGCAAGTTCATCACGATCTACCCCGGGGCCTCGGGCCAGGCCCAGCTCGTGGTCGATCAGTTCGACCCGGCCCTGGCGAACCTCCGCCTGTCCGGCGGCCTCCGGCCCGGTCCGGTTCCGCACGCGAGGAGGTCGGGGCACACGCTGCCCGAGATCCGGGTGGGCCGGTCCGGGCTGGTCTTCACGATCTACTCGGACGACTACCGGGCCTAGTCGCTGACGAACGGGGGGCGAGCCGCGACAAGCGGCGACCAACATCGCCCCCTCCTCGTTCCTGGTCCGAGCACCGTAAGCGACACTCTCGCGGCCGCAGGCGACCTGCGAGTCCCCCGAATGAGCGCACGCGCGGACCCGACCGGGTGCCCGTCGTCCCGTCGTCCTGAGGCGTCAGGGCGAACGGTTCGTGCAGATACAAGAAAAAGCTCCTGAACGGCCCTGACGTGAGGCCCGCAGGGGCTTTCGGTCGACCTTCCCGGCCGCGATCCGGACGGTACCGTGCAGCGCTTGCCATTCCGCGGCGGACGCGCGAGACTCCGATCTGGAGCCCCCCATGCCACCCCCATCCCGACCCATGGCCACCGACAACCATCGGAAGGGCATCGAAACGGCCCGTCGGGTCGTGAACGAGTGCCTCGCGGGTCGTATCCGCCTGCTCTCACGGCTGGTGACGGGCCGGTACGACGCCGAGCTCAAGGAGCACGGGCTCACCGCCAACCAGGTCACCATCCTGGCGGTGGTGGCGATGCTCGAGAAGACGACGCCGACGGACATGCAGCCCTACCTGATGATGGACGCCTCGACCATCTCCAGGAACGTCGCGCGCATGATCGAGAATCACTGGCTCGGGACGATCCCGGCCGAGGACAGGCGAAGCCACTTCCTCATCGTCGCGCCGGGCGGGTTCGAGGTACTCGCGAATGCCGCGCCCGCGTGGGAGCGGGCTCACGCGTGGGCGGAAGAGCTCTTCGGAGAGCGGGGCACGGCGGCCATCCGCGAGCTCTCCCACGCGGTGAATCCGTTGGTGCCGCTCTGAGCCTCGGCCGGACGGCGGCGGACCGGCGAGGGTCCGGCGTCGAGGTCCATCTCCGCTCGCTTGCGAGCCCGGCTCGCCCCCGAATCGAGACCGGGTCCTGGCAACTCTTGATAGATGCGTATACATGGATATGAGAATTAGAGGCACCGAATCCGTTTTCATGGCTCTTGAAATCTACCTTCGATCCCTGCGTACGTGACCATTGCATCTACATCTTTATCCTCGTGAGCCAGGAGATGGCCATGTCACGCGCCGGGGTCTTCACCGTTCTCCTCTCGATCCTGCTCCTCTCGCCGGGGGTGCTGTCGGGGCAGGGCACGAGGCTCGACGACATCGAGCCGTATCTCATGGACCACCTGCGCGAGGTCGACCTCGCCCGGTCCGCCGCGCCGTTCGATCTCGGTGAGGACGCCACCGTCTGGGTTCTGGCGCCGTCGGGCTACGAGGTGGCGTCGGAGGGCACGAACGGCTTCGCCTGCTTCGTGGGACGAGGATGGTCCGGTCCGATCCTCGTCGGCTCGGGAGAGAACCGACGACTCCATCCGGACGTCTTCGACCCCGAGCTCCTGGCGCCGCACTGCTTCAACCCCAGGGCGGCGCGGTCCCTCGTTCCGTGGCACCGGGAGCGAACGCGGCTGCTGATCGAAGGCGTCGCTGCCGAGGAGGTGGACGAGCGGGTCGACCGCAAGGTGGGCACGGAGATCCCGCTGCCGGAGCCCGGCGCCATGGCCTACATGATGTCGCCGAACCAGGATCTCGGGCCACGCATCTCGGCCTGGCGACCCCACGTCATGGTGTACGTCCCGCGCCTGGAGAACGCGGACTGGGGCATCCCCGGCTTCACCCACGACTATCCTTTCGTCGCGGAGGAGGGCAGCCCGTGGTCCGTCGTGGTCGTGCCGATGCGCCGGTTCTCCGACGGGACCGTCGCTCCCGAGACGCCGGTCGCGAGGGGCCATCGTTGATGCAGCACCGGGAGCCATCCGATCCCGGGCGGCGCGCGCCGCCGCTTCACGGGACGCCGGAGACGGGCCTCCGCCCTCGCCCGGTGGCTCACGGGAACAGCATCTCCCCGTCGGGCGCCACCCGGATCGTGAATCAGTCGCGGGTCACGAGTCGCCCCGTCACCTTGCCCCGACGCTTCGGAACCACCGGTCGCGCCGGGAAGCGGCGAAGTCCTCCTTGTGGCTCCGGAGCTCGTCCGAGGGGCCGGACACGGCCATGCGCGGCGCGTCGCCTCCCAGGAAGTCGGCGGCGACCTCCGCGACGGCGCCGCTCCCGAGCTCGAAGTAGCATGCGCCCCGGCCCTCGAACGGCACGAGCCCCGAGCCTCGCCCCTCCTTCCGGAGGATGTCCGAGACCACCGTCCTGGCCCCCTCCTCGGCGAAGGCACCGGCCTTCGGGACCGCCCGGTCCGCCACCGGGACGTTGGTGACGTCGCCCACCGCGTACACGTCGGGGAACGCCGTTTCGAGGGTCTCCCGGTCGACCCTTACGAAGCCGTCCCCGCCCAGCGGCGACGAGCGCACGACCGCGGGCGCCGCGTGGACCGGCACGCCGACGAAGAGGTCGTAGCTCGCCGTACGGCCCTGCAGGACCACCCGGCGCGCGTCGGCGTCGATCGACTGGATGGGCGACCCGGAGATCAGCTCGACGCCGTGCTTCGAGAGCTGCTCCTCCAGCATGTCCGAGACGTCGGGGCTCTTCACCGGACGAGGTCCCGGGATCACCATCTTGAGCTCCACGTCGTTCCGGACGCCTCGGGCCACGAAGAAGTCGTGGAGCTGGCAGGCGACCTCGTACGGAGCCGGTGGGCACTTGTACGGCGTGCGGAGGATCCCGAGCACGAGCGTTCCAGCACGGAAGTCCGCGAGGACGGGAGCGAGCTCCTCGGCCCCCCACATGGAGTAGAACTCGTGCCCGCCGCTCTCGACGAAGCCCGGAACCGCTTCGGGGACGAGGTCGGCGCCGAGGGCGACCACCAGGTAGTCGTACTCGAGCTCGGAGCGGGTCGTCCGCACCACGCGGCGGTCCGTATGGATCGCCGTGATGGACTCGTGGACGAAGCGCACTCCCTCGGCCCGGAGGTCGTCGTAGCGATACGACACCTGACGGGGCGTGGCGCGGCCGAAGAGCACGTCGATCTTCGAGAAGCCGATGAAGAAGGCGTCCCTCCGGTCGACGAGCGTGATCTCGTAGCCGTCGTCGAGGGCCGCCGCGAGCCCGGTGACCGTCTCCAGCCCGCCGAACCCGGCTCCGAGGACCAGAATTCTCTTCAAGGTCGGCACCTCGTGGGCAGGGGAAGGGGACGGTGCCAGTATGGTGTCCGGACGGAGGCGCAGCCAGGGGAGGCGGCGCCGACCGGCCGGGTGGATCGGCGGAGAGCACCGCCGCTGGAGGGGGAGGACGGCCCCCCCTCCAGCGGTCCGGCGTTCCCGCTTCGACCCCTCAGGCCGCCGCTCGGCCCTCCTCTCGCGGCTGGATGGTGCCGCTGACCGAGCCGGACTCGGTCCTGCCGAGGACGTTGTCCACGGCCAGGGCTCCCGGACCGGTCAGCGTCAGGGCCACGCTGGCGCCCAGGAGGGTGAGCACGAACTCGTACCCCTCGGGCAGGAAGAAGCCGGCTCCGATGTGGACCGTGAGCAGGGCCCCGAGCATGGTCAGGGCCAGCGGAATCGTCGCGAAGCGGGTGAAGAGGCCCAGCACGAGCGCCGCCCCGCCCAGGAGCTCCGCCCCGATGGCGAAGGCGGCGGTGACGGCGGGGAAGGGAACGCCCATCCCCTCGAACGCTCCCACCACACCCCCGTACCCCCAGACGAAGAGCTTCTGGGCCCCGTGGGCGAAGAAGACGGTTCCGACGACGACCCGGAGGATCGTCAGGCCGTAGGTCTGTAACTTCAGGCTTCTCTGGTTCGTCATGGCTTTCTCCTTTGTCGATAATGCCCCCGTTCGAGGGCCTCCCGCCTGTCCCCGGGCGCGGGGGACGTCGAAGTGGGTTGGTCGTGCGCCCGTCGAATCCGGCGCGGCGCTTCCGTCGTGCCGACAATTCGAGCTATTATTTCCGTGACAACAAATTTAATCCAAGAGGACGCCGCTCAGGATGCCAGCTGCTCCCTCGCCTCCGACAGCAGCGACACCAGGGTGCGGAGCTTCCCGTCGCCCATATGCCCGAGCTGCTCTTGGTGAAGGCGCGCCACGGGCTCGTCCAGGTCGTCGGTCAGGCGCTTCCCCTCGGCGGTGATCTCGGTCACCACGACCCGGCGGTCCTCCGACGAGCGTTCGCGACGGACCAGGCCCTGCTTCTCCAGGCGATCCAGAAGCCTCGTGACGTCCGGGTCGTGGGCGATCATGCGTCCTCCCACCTCACTGCAGGTGAGAGGGCTGGCCGCGCCTCGAAGGATCCGGAGCACGTTGTACTGCGTCGCGGTCAGTCCCCGGGGTCGCAGGAGCTCGGTGAAGCCCTGGACGAGGAGATTCGCCGTTCGCTGCATGCTCAGGTACGCCGCCTGTTCCAGGCTGTCGAACGGTCCCTTCCGGGCGGTCTCCACTTTCGGTCTCGCGTTCATGCCCGAATCGACGTCCTCATCGTGAGGGTCATCAACTTGTCTACACATTAATCGTTATAACATAGAATGTCAAGCGGAGGCACGGAGGGTGGGCGTCTGACGTGGGCCCGGCCATCACCGCTTATCTTGGACCGACTCGAAGGTCCAACCACTTCGGCGGAGGATGCGGGGGTGAAGATCGTCCTGTTCGGCGCGACGGGGATGATCGGCGAGGCCGTCTTGATCGAGTGCCTGGAGGACGACTCGGTCGAGACGGTGCTGGCCGTCGTGCGCCGCCCGACCGGTCACGGCCATCCGAAGCTCCTGGAGCTGATCCACCGCGACTTCCTCGACTACTCGGGCGTGGAGGGGAGGCTGGCCGGGTACGACGCCTGCCTGTATTGCCTGGGGGTCAGTTCGTTCGGGATGTCCGAGGCCGACTACCGGTGCATCACCCTCGACTTCACGGTCGCCGCGGCCGAGGTCCTGCTGGGGCTCAACCCGGGCATGCGCGTGTGCTTCGTGTCCGGGGCCGGGGCGGGCGCGGCCGGCCGAGCCATGTGGGCGCGGGTCAAAGCGGAGGCCGAGCAGGCCCTGCTGGCCATGCCGTGGAGGTCGGCCCACATGTTCAGGCCCGCGTTCGTCATGCCCCGCAAGGGCGTCGTGTCCCGGGTCCGGGCGTACCGCGTGCTGTACGCGCTCGTCGGCTGGGCCTACCCGATCCTCGGGATGCTCGTCCCCGACCGGGTGACGACGTCGGACCACCTGGCGCGGGCGATGATCCGGGTCGCCCGGGACGGTCATCCGCGGAACGTCCTGGAGGGGAGTGACATCAACGCCGTCGGCGGATAGGAGAACCGGGCCGGCGGGGTCTCGGCCGCCGTGTCATCGGTTTCCCCACGGCCCCTGAGGGGAATCTCCCCACGGCACTTACGGGTGGCCGAGAGCCATCATGAAGATCACCGGAAGCCCGCGAGGGTGTGACCTGTCGATCCGCTCTCCTCGCGGGCGGGCCGTCCAGGGTCCGGACGCTGGCGGGAGGGCGGCCCCAGGCTCCCCGCGATCGGCGGGAGGACGGATCATGCGCCTCGATTCGAGAAGCTGGATCCTGCTCCCCGGCGCCGTCTTGCTGCTCGCCTCGTGCAGTGACGCTCCCACGCAGGTCGAGGACGTGCCCGCCGTGGGCGAGGCACTCTTCGCCAAGGGAGGCAACGGAAAGGGAAAGGACAAGGAGGGACCCGGTGAGCCGACGGACGGGGTGGTAGAGCTGGGTGGGTTCATCTTCGGGGACCAGGCCCTTTCCGTGGAAGGCGACCAGTCCTGCCGGACGTGTCACGAGCCGAGCCAGGGCTTCGCGGCCCCGCTCCCTTCCGTCCCCACCGCGGGATCGGTCGTGCAGGGCTCCGCAGACGGGCAGTTCGGCGATCGGAAGCCGCCCACGGCCGCCTACGCGACCCTCGTCCCGAAGTTCTCCGTCTCCGGCAACGGAGGCGCGGGAGGGGTCTTCTGGGACGGGCGGGCCACGGGTGAGGTCCTCGGCAGCCCCGCCGCCGATCAGGCGATGGGTCCCTTCCTCAATCCGAAGGAGCAGGCCCTGCCGGACGTGGCGTGCGTGATCTGGACGATCTCGAACGCCTCCTACGCGGACGCCTGGTCGAGCGCCTGGCCGGACATGCCCATCGACGGGATCGCCTGGCCCGCGAACGTGTCGGACGTGTGCTCGACCTGGACCGACTCGCCGGGCGACCTCGTGTCCCTGTCCCCCGGAGACCGCGCGACGGTCGTTGCGGCCTACGGAATGGTCGCCCTCTCGGTTGCGGCCTTCGAGGGCACCTTCAACGCGTTCTCCTCGAAGTTCGACCGCGGGCAGCTCACGGCCCAGGAGCAGAGGGGGGAGAAGATCTTCGGCAGCAACGGCAAGTGCCAGCAGTGCCACGACAACAAGGGGTCCCGGCCGCTCTTCACCGACCACGGGTTCCACAACCTCGGCGTGCCGGCAAACGCGGACAATCCGGCCTATCCGAACGCCGAATGGGCCTTTGATCCGGGCCTGGGCGGCTTCACCGGCGACCCGGCCCACCTGGGCAAGTTCAGGACGCCGACCACCCGGAACGTGGCGGTGGGAGACAATCGGACCTACATGCACAACGGCGCGCTGAAGACGCTCCGGCAGGTCGTGCAGTTCTACAACACCCGCGACGTGCTCCGGACGTGCGATCCGGGGACCGAGACCGACCCGGCCCAGTGGGGGCCGGACGGCTACGGCTGCTGGCCGGCGCCGGAGTATGCCGAGAACCTCGACACGAAGAACATGGGGAACCTCGGTCTCACGGACAGCGAGGTGGACGACGTCGTCGCCTACCTGAGGGCGATGAGCGACGCGGAGCTGGTGGCGGGCGGCGGCTAGGAGCGGGTTCCACGCGGCTCCGCGCCGCGACGGAGGGGTGGGGGGTCAATCCCGGGCCCGGTCGAAGGCCGGGCGACCTCCCACCACGGGCAGCACCAGGAACGTCCGGTCGAGGTCCACGGTCAGCTCGGTACCGGGGTCCGGCCACAGGGTGAACTCCCGGTCGGTGGACATGATCATGAGGGCCAGGCGCTGTCCCGCGGCGATGACCTGGTCGTCGGGCTGCAGGTCGAAGGTCAGCTCGTAGAACCGCCCCGGCTCGAGGGGCTCGGACTCGCTCGGCGAAACGTGGTTCTGGGGATCGGCCCACCCCCGGGTGACGACGCCGCCACGCGCGCCGCGCCCCTCGGTCCAGGGCAGGGACACCAGCCACACCGAGAGGTTGGCCGCGGGCGCGCTGGACGCCAGACGGATGGTGATGCGCGGGGTGCCGGAGACGTGGACGGGCTGACGTAGCTCGGCGGTGGCGTAGAGCAGCCGGTGCTCGGTCCATTCGGCCCGGGCGAGACTCGCCCCGTCGAAGGAGAAGTTGTCCACGAGGGTCTCCGTGCCCTGGCCGGGCTCCGCCACCGGCCCCAGCCCGCCCGTCCGTGGAGCTCCCGCCGACGGGTGCAGCGTCACCGGCGAGGCCTCGGGGTGCGGGTAGTCGGGGTAGGGCGTCGGCTCCAGACGATCGTCGTCCTCCCGCACGATCCAGGCCCTGGGATCGTCCTCGACCCCGTTCTCCACGCCCCACAGGTAGCGGGTGAACCACCGGTTCACGAGCTCCAGGGGCGGCGGGCCCCCGTGGCCTCCCTGATGGAAGTAGGCCTGCACGGGCACGCCCCGCCCCTTCAGGTACTCGTACACGCGCACGGAGTGCTCCGGCATGACGTTCCAGTCGTTGAAGGCGTGGGACATGAGGGTGGCCGCGTGCACGTCCTGGAGCCCCGACTGGAGGTCCCGGGTGGCCCAGAAGTCGTTGTAGTCGCCCGTGACCCGGTCCTGGCCCGTCCTCATCTCGCCGTCGCGCACGTGGGCGTCGCACCACGCACGCCGGGCGGGATCGCCGCTGTTGACGAAGTCGTACAGGACGTCCACGTCCTCCCCCGGGTAGCCGCCGGGGCTACGAACGAGACCGTTGGAGCGGTAGTA
>JASFUL010000003.1:0-34153 GCA_050050315.1 Gemmatimonadota bacterium | reverse complement strand
CGTACGCGTCCTTCCACTCGTCGTAGTCGTCCATGGAGCGGCGGCACCACTCCTCGTCCTCGGAGCAGAGCGACCAGGACTCGACGATCCCCCACTGGGAGTACGGCCCCCAGTGCATGAGGAGGCCGAGCTTCAGGTCCTGCCACCGCTCGAGCTTCTGGCGGACGAGGGGGTCGGTCTCCTCGACGTAGACGCGCTCCGTCTCCTGGGCGCTCGCCCGAGTCGTGGTGGGGGCCGCGAGAACGGCCCAGGCGAGGATCGTGGCTGCGCGGACGAGGCGCATCGTCGACGTCTCCGGTCGCGGGAAGCTCGACGTCCCTGGAGGACGCGTCACCGTGCTCCGAAGGATACGGCCCCGGCCGCCGAGGGACGAACGGAGCGGCGGGCGTGGAGAGGCTCGCCACCGAACGGGCCCGACCCCTGGCCTGTCCGGATCCAGATCGTCTCCCCGCATGCACGATCGTGGAAGGTCGCTCCACCAGGAGGGCGCGGCCCCGGTCCCGAATGCACCCCGACTTCGAGCGAGGCCCCGTGGCCCCTACCGATTCCCGCCGCGCTCTGACGACGCTCACCGTCGCCCAGGGCCTCGGTCTCTGCGCCGGCCCCGTGGTGGTGATGCTCGGCGGCCTGGTCGGTGGCGAGCTGGCTCCTTCACCCGACCTCGCCACCTTCCCGGTGGCTGCGGCGGTAGTGGGAATCGCCCTGGCCGCGGCTCCCGCCGCCTTGCTCATGGAGCGGGTGGGCCGGCGGCGCGGCTTCGCGCTCGGCGCGGCGATCGCCGGAACCGGCGCGCTGCTCGCGGCCGCCGCCGTGGGCATCGGTAGCTTCCTTCTCTTCTCGCTCGGCTCGCTCCTGATCGGCGCCAACCTCGCCTTCGTCATGCAGTACCGGTTCGCGGCGGCCGAGACGGCGGCCGGGGGGAGGGACGCCCGGGCCGTGGGAACGGTCCTCGCGGGCGGAATCCTCGCGGGGCTGCTGGGACCGGAGATCGTACGATGGGGGAGGGACCTCGCGGCGACGCCGTGGGTGGGGTCGCTCCTCCTACTCGCCTCCGTCCAGGCGCTCCTGGCGGCCGTCGTCCTGGTGGGGCTCGACCGGGACGGGCGCCCGGCCGGCGCCCCGACCGCGCGGCCGACGGCCTCCGAAGCCTTCCGCCTGGCCCGGCGCCCCGGCTTCTTCCTGGCGGCGTCGGCCGGGGTCGTCGCCTACACCGTCATGGGACTCGTGATGACCGCCACCCCGGTGGCCATGCACGGCGCAGGCTTCGACGTCGACGCCACCGCGCTGGTGATCGAGATCCACGTGGTCTCGATGTACGGCCCCTCGCTGGCCGCCGGGTTCCTCGTGGCGAGGGTGGGGCTCGAACGGCTGATGGCGACCGGCCTCTTCGCAATGGGCGCCTGCGCCGTCCTGAGCCTCGTGGGGGATGGTCTGGGAGCGTGGGTCGGGGGTCTCGCGCTGCTCGGCCTCGGCTGGAACGTGCTCTTCCTCGGCGGCACGGTGACCCTGTCCCGCGCGTTCCCTGGCGCGGATCGGTTCCCGGCCCAGGCCCTGAACGAGGGCCTGGTGTTCGGCGCGCGCGCCGTCGCCTCGCTGTGCGCGGGCTTTCTTCTGGCCTGGGTCGGCTGGCCCGGGATCCACGTCGTGTCGCTCGGGGCGCTGGCGGCCATGGCCGCGGTGCTCGTCGCCGGGAGACTACGGTGGGGAGGAGCCGTTGCGACGGGCGGCCCCGGGCCGGCCCTGAGCCCCGGGACCCGTGCTTCCTGACCTCAGACGGCCGGGGGGATGTTGTGGTTCATCCGCAGCAGGTTCTGCCGGTCCCACCGCGCCTTGATCTTCCGCAGCCGCGGGTAGTTGTCGCCCCAGGCCGCGAGGCCGGGCCCGCCTTCGTCCCCGGCCAGCAGGTTCACGTACGTCCCGCCCGTGGACCAGCGCGCCATCTCCCCGTGGAACGTCCGGGCCCACTCGACGATCCTCTCGTCCTCCCCGGGATCGCTCCAGCCGGGCAGGATGTGGAGGTTGAAGAGCGCCTCCCGATGCGGGAAGGCGGTGGCGTCGGGCGCCACCCTGGCCAGGGCGCCGCCCAGGCCCACCAGGTAGACCATGGACGTGGTCCCCGGGAGGTCCCGGCAGTGGTGGACCATCGTCTCGATCGCCTCGTCGTGGAGCGCCGCCAGGTCGTGGGCCTTGCTGTACCATCTGAGCCCCGCGGGCACCCCGGCGTCGAAGGTCTGCTGGACCGACACGTACGACTGCGCTCCCACCGCGTCGAGGATGGGGTCGCCCGCGGCCCGGAGAGGTCGGATGAGCGCCTCGCCCTCGGCGGGATCGCCCGCGTACACCAGCACCAGGTCCACCACCGGCCGTCCGTGGTGCTCTTCGGGGAACGCCGGATCCGGCGGCAGACGGAAGATGAAGGCGTACCCGGCCAGCGCGTCCGGCGCCCCGGCCATGAAGGTGCTCCAGGCGCGGATCACGCTGGTCGCCTGTCCGTAGGGGAAGATGAGCTGGGCGGCCAGCACCTCGGGACCGACCTCGTGGAGGCGGTACTCGAACGCGGTGACGACGCCGAAGTTGCCGCCTCCGCCCCGCAGGGCCCAGAAGAGGTCGGGGTTCTCGTCCTCGCTCGCCCGGACCGGTCCCCGGTCGGGCGTGATCACCTCGGCCGCCAGGAGGTTGTCGATGGTGAGGCCGTGCAGGCGACTGAGATGTCCCGCGCCGCCCCCCAGCGTGAGCCCGCCCACACCCACCGACGAGACCGTGCCCCCCGGCGTCGCGAGCCCGTACTCCTGCGTGGCCCCGTCGACGTCGGCCCACGTCGCGCCCGGTCCGACCCGAACGGTGCGCCCCTCCGGGTCGACGCTCACCTCCTTCAACGGCGCCAGGTCGATCACGAGCCCCCCCTCGCAGGTCGAGTGGCCCGAGTAGTCGTGGCCTCCCCCGCGGACGGCCACGACCAGGCCGGCGTCCCGGGCGAAGTCGAGGGCGGCCTGGACGTCCCCGGCGTTCACGCACCGGGCGATGCCCGCCGGACGCCGGTCGAGGCGTGCGTTCCAGATCTTGCGGGCGCTGGGGTAGCGATCGTCGCCGGGAAGGACGACGTCGCCGTCGAGAAGGGAATCGAGCTCCTGCCAGGCGGGAGCCGTTCCGGAAGAGGGGGTCATCGGGACGTCCGGATCGGAATGAGTGGTCCGCGCAACAGCAGCATAAAGGCCCCCGCGCCGCGTCGACAGGTGACGCCGGCCGCTGGCGCTCCGCCTCCCGAGGTCCGATCGTGGGGCATGACCATCAGGATCCTCGGGCTCTACGCCCTCACGGCCGTCGCGTTCTTCGCCCTCGACCTCGTCTGGCTCGGCGTCGTCGCCGCCGACTTCTACCGGCGACACCTCGGCCACCTCCTGCGCCCGGACGTCCTCTGGGGCGCGGCGCTCCTCTTCTACGCCCTCTACATCGTGGGCATCGTGGTCTTCGCCGTGCTCCCCGGCCTGGCGGCGGGCTCGCTGGTCCGCACCGTCGTCCTGGGAGCGTTCCTCGGCCTCCTCGCCTACGCCACCTTCGACCTCACCTGTCGGGCGCTCTTCCGTGACTTCCCGATGGTGGTGGTCGTGGTGGACCTGGCCTGGGGGACGGTGCTCACGGCAACCGTGGCGGCCGCCGGTTGGGCGGCGGGGAGGTGGCTGGGGGTCTGAGGAGCGTCGGTAGGCGCGTCGCCGTCCAACGCCGCGGACGGGGCTCCACCCGCTAGAAGAGCGTGCGCAGCAGTCGCCGCAGGAAGGACCGGGCGAGCTGGGCGTACTCGCCGTCGGTCGCGGCCACGTAGGCGGTCACGCCGACCAGGACGAGGAGGAAGACCAGGAGGCGGGTGCGGCCGGCGCTTCGCATCTCAGTCCAGCCCGGGAGGCGGTGCGGAGAGGCGAGATCGAAGTGCCCCTCGAGACGAGGCCTGCACTCCCGACGAAGGCCTGATCCGTGCCCGCCGTCCCGGAACCAGCGCCTCTACCATCCGGAAACTTCTCCGTCCTCGTCGGTGATTTTCACGTCGGTCCGTGATCGCAACCAACTCAGGAACGAGCCGAGATACTCCTCCACCGACGGTGGGTGCGCGCTGACCTCCATGAGAACCCCTTCCTCCTCGTTCAGGAACAGGCGGACATCGTAGCTCCACCGCCACTCCGCATCTCGATCCTCGAGTCCGAGCAATCGGATCTCATTCCCTTCGCTCGAGGTGAAGATGGGGAGGCTTCGGAGCTCCTGCTCCACGTCCTCCCGGTTGCGCGCCAGCCAACCATCATCGGCGAACAAGATCTGGAACTCAGCTGCCACGGTTCCCCTAGGTTCCATGTGGCCGACCGGCCACGGCTGGGAAGTTGGCCGGATTGCGCAACCCGATGTGCGCGTCCTTGGTATGCGTCGAGACCGCGGTCGCCCCGTCGTCGGCGAGCTCCGTTGTCCCGGCATTCCCATGCCTGCCCAGAGACTTGTGGGCATGGGCATTGTTGCCCGATTTGTACGGCCCCGGATTCTTGTTGCCGTAGGCGTGAATCTGGACTTCCGACCCGTCCGGGTGCTTCCACCGCTGGTTCTTCGGGTTCGCTGGGTTCGTGCGGACGTATCCCCTCGAGTGGAGGACATCCTCGACCTGCTTCACGGACTTCCCCTTCAAGCGGGGTAGTTTCGCGACGTCCGGCTTCTTCGCGAACTTCCCCTGCGCATCGATCCATCGCCCGGCCGAGTTCTGCCTGACGGCCGGACCACACGCAAGGCCGAGGGGGTCCACCCAGTCGAACGCATTGACGGCGAACCCGTAGATGTCCGCGCCCGCAGCCACCCCGAGGGGGTCCTGGGATGTGAATGCGCCGATGTGACTGTCGAAGTAGCGGTGTCGGTTGTACGCGAGCCCGGTTTCCGGATCCTCGTATTGCCCCTGTAGACGTAGCGGGTTTTCGACCCGATCGACCACCAGCTCTTCCACCTGGCCCCACACGCCGGTCCGTGCGGCCCAAACCACCCCGCCATCAGGCTCCAAGAGCCTCGTGGGGCTTCCGTTGGGATTCGTATCGTAGAAGAGTTGACGCGGTTCTTCGTCTCCGTCGGATTGGACCATCGCCAGGGGAACGAACGTCTCGGGGTAGTGAATCCACTCCCGCAGGTCGACCGGAACACCCACCGGCTCATTCCT
This sequence comes from Gemmatimonadota bacterium, assembly GCA_050050315.1. GTDB lineage: Bacteria > Gemmatimonadota > Gemmatimonadetes > Longimicrobiales > Gaopeijiaceae > JASFUL01. The sequence goes on along the minus strand of JASFUL010000003.1, from coordinate 28,974 downwards.
GTCGGTGGTCTCCCCGAGCAGTGCGTTTCCGTCCCAGTAGAATCGCGTCCTGCGTCCGCTGGTCTCCTTGCTGATGCGCCTGCCGAAGGGGTCGTAGGCGTACCTCGTGGTCACCCCTCCCCTCCAACTCTCACGAAGCCTCTGGAGGGCGTCCCATCTCAGCTCGATCGAGTCCCGCCCGTTCTCACGCCTGCTGACGTTTCCAGCAGGCGAGAACCGGTAGGAAACCCCGTCGTGCTCCGCCGTCCGGATCGGGCCCGACCGGTGTCCTCCGCTCGGGAAGACATCCGTGGTCCGAAGCAGATCACCCCCGGGGTCCAGCTCATACTCGTGGGCTCGTCCCCGTGGGTCGACGTGCGAGACGATCCGCCCGTGAGGGTCGTAGGTGAATCGGTCCGTGCCCCAGCCGGAGTCCCTGCGCTCGAGCAGGTTGCCGGCGGCGTTGTAGACGAAGCGCTCTTCGATCCGGGCCTTCCCGATGGGCGCCGTGCTCTGCGAGGTCCTGTACCCGTCGACGCTGTACTCGAAGTCCCGATGCAGCCTGGGGCCCAGGCTCTCCTGCGTGATCTGTCCCAGGGGATCGTATGCGATCGAGATCGGGAGCTGGCCCTCACCTTCCACTTGCACCACCTGCCCGAGCACGTCGTAGGTGTACTCCACGGATCGTACGACACCGTCATCGGTTCCCAGGGTCGCGGTCCGCGAGACTCGGTTCCCGTCGAGGTCGTACTCGTTCTGGACGACGCAGTCCTCCCCCTGACGCTCCTCGACGAGCCGCCCTTCCGCATCGAAAGTCCGCTCGATGCGGATGACGTCGTTTTCGGCTGCAATGACGTTTCCGTTGGGATCGTATTCGAAGACCTCGGTTCGGCTCTGGTCCGGCTTCGTCGGGTCCGGGTACCGCCTCTCGAGAATCCGACCAAGAACATCCGTTCGGTAGTGCACCAACCGCCCTTGCCCGTCCGCCGTCGCCTTGAGGTGCCCTGCGGGCGTGTACGCGAAGCGCCTCGACTGCCCCCAGTAGTCGGTTTCCTCGACGATGCGGCCCAGCGGATCGCGCCTGAATCGGTAGGGCTCACCCCTTTGATTCGCGACCTCTACGAGCCGTTCCTCGGTGTCGTAGGAGTAGCGTATCTCATGGCCATCCGGATTGATGCGCCGCCTGAGCTCTCCGAGACCGCAGTATTCCAGCACGGTGACGGCGCCATTCTCGTCGCAGTATCGGGTCAGGTTGTCTTCGCCGTCGTATCCGTAGGTTACGGTGGCCCCGCTGGGTAGGACCGTGCGAACGAGTCGTCCTTTCCGATCGTACGCGTAGCTCGTCCCTCTTCCCAACGCGTTCGTCGTTTCGACTACGTTCCCGAGCCCGTCGTACCGGAACTCCGTTCGATTCCCGAGCTCGTCCGTTCGAGCCACGAGATTCCCGTACTCGTCGTACGCCATGGCCATCGAACCGCCCAGCGGACCGGTGAACCGGACACACTGTCCGTGTGAGTCGAAGGCGAATCGGGCCTCGGCTCCAAGGGGTGTCGTCTGACTCTTGATCAGTCCTCGCGAGTCCCACTCCTGGGTCCAGGCCGCTCCACCGGGATCGACAGTGGCGACCGGATTGTCGTCCTGATCGAACACCACGGTCGTGCTTCCACCGTCCGGGCGGGTCAACTCGACCAGATTGCCCTTCTCATCGTAGGTGTAGGTGGTCCTGTGGCCCTCCGGATCCGTGACGGCCGTCGTGCGACCGACCCCATCGTACTCGAACTCCGTCACCCCTCCGAGAGGATCGATCTCCCTCACGGGGAACAGGCCTTCGTCGAGAACGAGCCTCGTGGTGTTGCCGAGTGAGTCGGTGACCAACCTCTCGCCCGCTTCGTATTCGAACCGATAGTCGTACAATCCTCCGTCGCCCCAGGAGTGGACGCACTTCGGCTCGTCCGATGCGCCGTCGTACTCGTAGCTGAAGGTCAGCCCGTTGCGATCGGTGTGCCGGACGAGTCGCCCGCGTTCGTAGACGAACTCCTGGGAAGCCCCGAGGGCATCGCGCGCCTGCACCAGGTTCTGCTGCGGGTCGTGGGAGTAACTGACGAGACGACGCGGTTGGTCGTCGAGGGGATGGACGAGGGTCATCCGGCGGACGAGCCCGCTCTCGGACTCCACCTCGATCCGGACACCGGCGCTCTCGATACGAGCGAGTCCCTGCCCCCCCCACACGAATCGTATCTCATTCCCCGATCGATCGGAGATCCGGACGATTCGACCTTCGACCCCTCCGTCCACGGGGTCACCGAACTCGTACGTGAGGCCGTCCTTCGTGCGCACGCGGTAGGCGTCGCCCCGGGCCGACAGTTCTCCCCCGTCGGCGAGTTCGCGAACCGGGTCCTCGCCCGGAAGACCGGGGAAGACCGCCACGCCGGGACCCCCGTCTCGGAAGACCACCCACCCGTCTTCATCAAACTCCAGTCTGGCATCGGCGACGGTCTCCCATCCGAGACCGCATACGCCTCGCCTGTTCGAATGGGACCGATAGGTTCGGATCCAATCCAACGGAATCCGCCACGGTAGGCTGAAGTCGGCGTGCTCCACGACGACCTCACCGGTAACCGCATTCACCGGTTCCGCCTTCAAGACCTTACACTTCACGAAGCCCGGCTTCATGTTCTTGAAGACCTTCTGCTTGGCCTTCTTGAGGCTCTTCCCGACCCTCTTGCCGAACTTCGTCTTCCGCAGCTTCCGGAACGCCTTTCCCAGTCCCGCCATCGCCGCCCGCATGCCCAGCGCCATCATCGAGATGGTCGGCGGCCCGCCGATCAGGACGGGCATCCCTGCGGGCACGGCCAGCACGACGCTGGTCGGCAGCACGAGCGACTTCGTCTTCCGCTTCTTCGTCGCACGCGGCGGCGGGGGCATCCCCACGTCGTGACAGCTCAGCGCCGGCATCCCCAGGAAGCTCTGCGGATCCCCGTCCGAGAGGACGGTGGCCGATCCCATGAACACCTCGCACTCGTTCGCCGGGGGCTTGACGAACATGCCCCCGATCGGGATGTGCGGCGGGATGCACTGGCCGCCCGTTCCGGCCGTGGCGCGGGGCATGCCGTTCACCATCACCGTCGCCCCGATGATCGGCGCGAAGTCGATGGGGTCGATCAGCATGCCGATGAACGGGTGGGGCACCGGAACCGGCGGCACCGGTCCCGGGGGCTGGATGATGTGGACGTCCACCCCGGTGACCGGATCGAACGCCTTGGCGCCGATCACGTGAAGTCCGGCGGGTTGGAGGCGGCGGCCCGCCAGTCCGGCGTTCCCAGCAGCGCCGTGAGACGCTCGTCGATGATGCGGGCGTGATCGGGGGAGTGCTCCACGAGGCGCATGAGGCCGTCACCGGCGTGGGGGAGCGTCGAGTTGGCCCGGTCGGACTCGTCCATCTCCTCGCCCGCGTCCAGGGCCTTCAGCCCGCACTCCCATGCCCTCGCCGTGTCGCCCAGCCGCTCGTGACAGTAGCCGGCCATGCGCCATGACTCGAGCACCATGAGCGTGTCGTCGGCGTGGCGGGCGTGGGGGGCGGTGGCGGTGTAGGTGGCCGCGGCGTTCTGGAAGTCACCCGCCATCAGGAACGCGGCGCCGGCGCCCATGCCGGCCTGCATGCGGAGCTTCGGGCCCACGTCCGCCTCCACCATCGCCTCCTCGGGGCTCACCTCCGCGTCCGTCGCGGGCTGCGGCCCCTGGGCGGTCTCACCCTCCCCCGCCGAGCCGGCGTCCGCCGCCCCGACATCGCCGTCCGCCTCTTCGGCCTTCCCGTGCTCCTCGCCCCGGCCGTCTTCCGCCCCGACCGAACCTCCCGTCGACTCCGCCTGGCGGGCCGGGGCCTCCTCCTCCTCTCCCTGCTCGGCCTCGGCCTCGATCTCGGCCCCCACCCGGTCGACCTGCCGGTAGTGGCGGATCGCCTCGTCGTGCCGCTGGGCCCCGAGGTACCCGCCCGCAAGCGCCATGTGGACGGCGCCGACCAGGTGCTTCCATCCGTTCTCCGTCGCTACGGCCTCGGCCGCGGCGCCGTGGTGGTGCGCTCCGTCGAAGTCGCCCTCGCCGAGGGACTGGAGCATGGCCGTGAAGTGGACCCGGAAGCGTCCATCGGGGGTCGACGTGCCGCCGCTGCGGGCCAGCTCCGCCACGGCGGCCGGCATGTCGAGATCCGCCGGAACGGTCATGACGCGCTTCGGCAGGGCCTCGGCCAGCGCGTCCAGCTCCGGCGCTTCGGCCGAATCGACGACGGCGGCCCGGACCGTGTCGGGAAGGCGCTCGGCGAATGCCTTGAGCCAGCGCTCCCAGTCGCCGACGTCCGAGATGGTCTCAGGCGTGAGGATCAGGGCCAGCTTCTCCATCATGTCCGAGTGGTGCGCCTGGAGGCTCTCGCTGGCCTCGAGGAAGGCGATCAGGCTGTGGCGATCGTCCACCGGCGGCGCCGACCACGTCAGCTCGAGATCGTCCACCGGAGCCCCCACCGTCGACCCCGCGTCTCCTTCGCCGGCGCCCTCGGCCTCGCCGGCTTCCCCGGGCGCGCCGGCGCCCGCCTCCTCTTCCGCCTGTCCGGCCCGGATCTCCTCCCGCGCCACCTCGTATTGCTCGACCAGGCTCTCGCGCAGCGCGGCGCCGTACGAGTCGACGTCCTCGAAGGGCGCCACGAAGCGGAGGAAGAGGTCGGGAATGTCGCCGGCCACTTCGTCCTGCTCGGTCTGGACGAATGCCTCGATCATGCGGTACTCGTCCTCGCGGACGAGCCAGCGGAGGAGGCGCGCGTCCGCGTCGGTCGCGAACTCGTTCCACTGGTCGTGCAGCAGGTCCAGCCGGTCGGCGATCGCGTTTCCCGCCATGGCCGGTGGGATGCCTCAGTTGAGCTTGATGACCGAGCCCTGGACCGTCACCAGGGCGCCGGTGGTGATCTTCACCCCCGCCGGGCCGATCTCGATGCTCGACCCACCGGCGCTCAGCTTGATGGTGATCCCGGCGCTCAACTCCACCGTGGTACCGGCCGAGATCTTGACGCTGGTGCCGGCCGTGGCCTCGGTGGCCAGACCCGAGGAGAGCGCGAGGTTCATGTCTGCGCCGTGTGCCATGTCCGCCCCGGCGGTGATGCTGTCGTTCGCGCCGACGCTGACCGACCGGTCGCCACCGATCGCTTCGTCCTGGTTGCCACCCACGTCGCGCTTCTCGTTGGCTCCCACCGACTCGTCGCGGTCGGCACCGACCGACTCCTTGTGGTTCGCACCGACGTCGATGGTCTGATCCGACCCGATGCTGACGGTCTGGTTCACCCCGACGTCGAGCTTGTCGTTCTCGCCGACCTCCACGGTCCGGTGACGCCCCACCTCGCCCGTGTGGTCCCGCCCGATCTTCCGGGTCTCGTCCCGCCCCACCGAATCGGTGCGGTCGTTCTCGACCACGATCTGCTGGTTCTTCTCCGCGTGGATGTAGAGGTGCTCCTCCCCCTTCTTGTCCTCGAACCGGATCTCGTTGAAGTTCGAGCCACCCCCCTTCATGCTCGAGCGGCTCTTCACGCCGCTCTGCGTATGGTTGTCGGGGAGGGTGTAGGGAGGGGTCTGCTCGGCGTTGTAGACGCTTCCCACGATCATGGGCCGGTCGGGGTCGCCCTCCACGAAGGCCACGACCACCTCCTGCCCGATCCGGGGCAGGTGGACGCCCCCCCAGCTCTTGCCCGCCCAGAAGGTGGCCACCCGGATCCAGCAGGAGCTGCTGGCGTCGTACTCCCCCAGCCGATCCCAGTGGAACTGGACCTTGATCCGCCCGTGCTTGTCGACGAAGATCTCTTCTCCCGCGGGACCCACCACGACGGCCGTCTGCGTGCCGTGGATCCGCGGCTGCGGCGTCGTGCGGGACGGCCGGAAGGGCACGCTGGAGGGGATGCCCTCGAAGGAGTTGCTGTAGTCGAAGGCACTTCCCCGGGCGGAACGGAAGTCACCCGTATTCGCGCTGTGGTGGACGCGGGTCAGCAGGTACTCGTCGTTGGCGGGGTCCGATGGATGGTCCCGGAGCTCGAAGGTGGCCCCGCTGCGGAACGCCCGGACCGTGCCACTGCCCTGCACGACGTGGGCCAGCGCTTCCTCCTCCTCCAGCTGCAGTCGGCCGTAGCGGTCCAGCTCGTCCTGGGCGGAGGTCGGACGCTTCGCGCCCCCACCGACGTCCACCGAGTCGAACGTGTGCGCGAACCCCCCGGGGTAGTCGTAGACCTCGAGGTTGCCGGCGTGCGACGTGGTCCCGTCGATCTCGGTCTTGAGGCTGAACGACGGCTGGAGGTAGTCGTAGTTCCTGAGCGCGACCCTGCTCGAGCGTACGCTCAGCTCCTCGACGAACTCCCGGACGAAGTCTTCCCCCTCCTCGGGTGTCCCGCCGCGGGGCACGAAGCGGAACTCCTCGCCCGGGACGGCCTCGAACGCGCTGCTGTCGTCGGCCAGCACCAGCGTGTGCTTGTCCTCGGTGTGCTCGAAGAAGTAGCAGATCCCCTCCTCCTCGAGCAGTCGGGAAACGAAGTCCATGTGGGTTTCCCGATACTGGACGCAGTACTCGCGCGGGGGGTAGGAACGGGTACAGCGGATGTCGAAGTCGGACCAGCCGAGGTCCGTGAAGACCTGCTCGACGATCTCCGGGATCGTCTTCTCCTGGAAGATGCGGCTGTCCTGGGAGAGGGACAGGAACCAGAACCACGGCACGATCTCCGCACGGTAGGCGGTGAGGTCGCCCATCCGCCGGACGAGCCCGAACCGGCTCACTCGCCCGTGGAGGAAGCGCTCCTCGTCGGCCGGAAGCCGCGTCATGACCGACATGGCCGACCCGAGGAGGTCCCTTCCGTCCACGGCGGGATCCTCCGAGAGGAGGTCCAGCGTGAAGTGGAACGGCCGGGAGATCGCCTCCGACCCCTCGTACCCCTCCAGGAGGAGGACGTCGTCCTCCAGCTTCGTCTTCACCCGTAGGGGCCGGCCCGCCTGCGTGTAGGCCATGGCTAGTCCCCTCCCGTTTCAGACGTCACGCCCCAACGGGTGCGTCGTCGGCAGCCTCCGGGGTCCCGGCCGGCGTCGCCGCCGCCCCGACCTGGAAGTCGCTTCCATCGCGGCGTCCCACGTAGGTGAACTCGCCTCCGTCGCCGAGCCCGACGACGATCTGCTCGGGGTGCTCCCCCTCCGCCATGGCGTGCAGCAGCAGACGTGAGACCTCCGGGAGCACCGTGTTGGTGAGGATGTTGTCGATGTTGCGCGCGCCGCTCTCGACCTCGGTGCAGCGGTTGCCCACTTCTTCGCGCACGTCGTCGTCGACCACGAGCTCGACGTCGTGGGTTGCGACGATGCGCCGCTGGACCTTGCCGAGCTTGAGGTCGATGATCACGCGGAGTGCCTCGTCCCGGAGCGGGAAGAAGGGCACGATGACGGTGCGTCCCAGGAAGGCGGGCTTGAAGATCTGGTCCAGCTCGGGCTTCATCGCCTTCGCCAGCCCCTCGTGGTCCGGCATCGTCTCGGGATCCGCCGTGAGCTTCATCAGCGTATCCGTCGCCGCGTTGGACGTGAGGATGAGCACGCAGTTCTTGAAGTCGATCTCGCGGCCCTCACCGTCCTCCATCCGACCCTTGTCGAACACCTGGAAGAAGAGCTCCAGCACGTCGGGGTGGGCCTTCTCGATCTCGTCGAGGAGGACCACGGAGTAGGGCCGGCGGCGGACCGCCTCGGTGAGCACGCCCCCTTCACCGTAGCCGACGTAGCCCGGAGGCGAGCCCTTGAGGGTCGAGACGGTGTGGGCCTCCTGGAACTCCGACATGTTGATGGTGATGAGGTTGCGCTCGCCCCCGTACAGCAGGTCCGAGAGGGCCAGGGCGGTCTCGGTCTTCCCGACCCCGGACGGTCCGACCAGGAGGAACACGCCCACCGGCTTGTTCGGGTCCTCGATCCGGGCCCGCGAGGTGCGGATGCGCTGGCTGATCACCTCGAGCGCGTGGTCCTGGCCGATGATGCGCCGCCCGAGCTGCTGCTCGAGCGTGAGCGCCGCCTTGATGTCGTCCCGGACCATCTTGCCGACCGGGATGCCCGTCCAGCCGGAGATGACCTGACCGACGAGCTCGGCGTCCACGCAGACCGGCACGAGGGGATTCTCGCCCTGGAGCTCGTCCAGCTCAGCGTTCAGCTCGGCCAGTTGCTCCTGCAACTCTTCGCGACTGGCGTGGGCGAGATCGCCGTCGGGCCCGGCCGCCGCGGCGTCAACCTCCGCCTCCGCCGCCTCCGGCTCGGCACCCGCCTCCTCGGCGGTGGCCTCCGCCTCGCCGTCTCCTCCTTCCCCCTCGTCGGCGGAATCGTCCACCGGCTCCTGGGTGGCGGCGTCCGCCCCTGCACCATTCCCGGACGGGCGTCCCACCATGCCCTCGAGCTGCTCACGGATCTTCCGGATCCGGCCCACGAGCTCGCGCTCGGTGTCCCAGCGCTCGCTCAGCGTGTCCAGCTCCTCCTCGGTCCGGGCGATCTCCTCGCGGATCTCCTCCAGCCGCTCCTCGTGGTCCGTGCCCGTGGCCTGCTCCCGTGTCAGCAGCGACTCCTGGGTCCTGAGGTCGTCGAGGTGGCGGGTGGCGTCCTCGACGGGGGCGGGGGTGGCGTTCTGTCCAAGGGCCAGGCGCGCGCACGCCGTGTCGAGCACGCTGACGGCCTTGTCCGGGAGCTGCCGGTCGGGGAGATAGCGATGGGAGAAGCTCACGGCCGCGGCCATGCCGTCGTCCAGGACGCGGACCTTGTGGTGGCCCTCCAGCGCGTCGACGATCCCGCGCATCATGACCATGCACTTCTCTTCCGTCGGCTCGTCGATCTTCACCACCTGGAAGCGGCGGCTGAGCGCGGGGTCCTTCTCGAAGAACTTCTTGTACTCCGACCACGTGGTGGCGGCGACGGTCCGCAGCTCACCGCGTGCCAGCGCCGGCTTGAGCAGGTTCGCGGCGTCCCCCTGTCCGGCCTGCCCCCCCGCGCCGATCATCGTGTGGGCCTCGTCGATGAACAGGATCACGGGCGTGGGCGACGACTTCACCTCCTCGATCAGGCCCTTGAGGCGGTTCTCGAACTCGCCCTTCACTCCGGCGCCAGCCTGCAGGAGCGCCAGGTCCAGGCTGCGGAGCGACACGTTCCTCAGCGGCGGCGGCACGTCGCCCTGGGCGATCCGAAGGGCGAAGCCCTCGACGACGGCGCTCTTCCCGACCCCCGCCTCGCCGACCAGGATCGGGTTGTTCTGGCGACGCCGGGTGAGGATGTCCACCACCTGACGGATCTCGGGGTCGCGCCCGAGCACCGGGTCGGTCAGACCCTGTCGGGCCCGGCCTGTCATGTCGACGGTGTACTGGTCGAGGTTGGGCGTCTTGCCGCCCGTCGGCACCCCGCCGGGCCCCGTCGGGCCGGCGGCGGGAGCCGCCATCTCCATGGCGTCCTCGGCCGAGCCGTCCACGATCGAGCTGAAGTTGTCGCGCAGATCCTCGGGGGAGATCTTCTCGAACTCCCGGCTGGACTCGACCACCATCCGCCTGAGCTCGTCGGTGGCGACGAGCGCGAGGATCGTGTGGCCGCTCCGGATGCGGGTCGCGCCGAAGTTGACGGAGCCGAAGGTCCACGCCTCCTTGAGCGCGCGCACGAGCGTCGGGCTGAGCGCCGGGGTGCGCGCGTTCCCGGACTTCAGCCGCTCGAGGCTCCTCTGGAGATCCGACGCCAGCCTCGACCGGTCCACCCCGTAGTGCTTCAGGATGAAGAGGAGGTCGCCGTCGGTCACGTCGAGCAGCTTCATGAGATAGTGCTCGATCTCGACGTCGTAGTGGGTTCGGGAGAGGCACAGGCCCGCGGCGGCCTCGATGGCCCCCCGGGTCTCGTGGTTCAGCTTCCCGATCAGCGCTCGCAGGTCAACGTTCATTTCGTGCCTCTCCGTCAGAGCCTCAGGGTGGTGTCGTCGGCGTCCCTGTCGAAGTCCCGGGTCCGGACCCAGGTCGACCAACCCAGCGGTTGGGGGGACTCGGTTTCGCCCAGCACGCATCCGGGAACGTCGTCGCGTGCCAGGACAAGCTGGATCTCGAAGTCGAACTGCTCGTGGCTGAAGAGCCGCGTGATGGTACGGAGCTTCGGGTAGGCGTGCCCGGTGGGAAGGAAGGTCTCGAACCGCTCGCGGTCCATGGGTCCCAGGCGCACCCGGACGCGCGCCTGCTGGTCCCAGATCTCGTCTCCCACGACGGCTCCCTGCCCCAGGCGGCTGGCCAGGGAATCGTCACCGATGCCGCAGAGGTCGCGCTCCTGGAGCGCGTACCAGCCGCCCACGAACGGCTCCACCCGCGCGGGCACCCCGAAGTAGTCGCTGATGAGCTGCTCCAGGGCCACGCCGCTCCGCTGGTGGGGGGCCAGCAGGCTGGCGTAGCCCGACAGCGCGTCGTCCGGGAGTCCCAGGCCCCGGCGCTGGCCCTCCGGATTCAGGCCCACGAGGTCGAGGAGATGGGCCGTGAGCGGGTCGTCCGTGGTCCGGCCCTCCCGGTACCGGTCCTCCCACTCGAGCTCGAAGCGGTGCTTCCTCCAGGCCTGGTAGAAGAGCGAGAGGATCCGGTGGTGGAAGAGGTCCAGGAAGTCGCCGGTGGCGTGGTCCTTGTCCCTCCGCCGATCCGCCACGAGCCGTGTGTACTCGTGGGGCAGCACACCCTGGGGACCGATCGCCCCCATGAAGTTCACGACCATGGGCGACGGCTCGTCCTCCATCACCTCCAGGTCGTGGATCTCTCCGGTCGGGAAGGCCAGCGACGGATGCACCCCGAACCTCGCCACCTCGTCGTCCGGGTCGACGAACCGTCCCACGGCGTCGCGGTCCGGAAAGATCCGTTCCAGGAGGCGCACCGCCTGGAAGAAGCCGAAGGTGGTGGGCTTCTCCCGCAGCAGGTCCTCGACCAGCGTGAAGTCGGGATCGCTCGGGACCCGCCCCTTCCGGGCTTCGCCCTCCGTGGCCTCCGGGGCGTCTTCCGGCGGCGCCGACGTCGCAGCCTCGGCCACGTCCGCGCCCGCCCCTACAGAAGCGTCTTCCATCCGGACCTCGGGGGCCACTCGGCGATGCGCTTCTGTCGCTGTCGGCTCCGGACCGACAGCACGTTGAAGCTGTTCAGCGAGACGTAGAGGCCGAGAAAGCGCTCCAGCACGGACGCCATCAGGTACACGCCGCCGCCGGCGAAGCGCGACTCGTCGAACTCGACCTCGACCCGATGACCACGCGCGAAGGTCAGGCCGTGGGCGCTCTCGATCCGGGCGTACGTCGGGGACGAGGTGACGGACTCGATCCCCCGGATCTGCTGCTCCCCCGCCACCGACTCGCCCTGGTTGTGCAGACGGAGTGTCTCCTGAAGGGCGTCCGCCCCCCCCTCCACGAGCGAGATGAAGTTGAGCGAGAGTTGCGAGATCAGCCGCCAGAGACGGGGCTTGCCCAGGGGAGGCTCGACCGACGGGGTGGGCTTGAGCATCGTGAGGATCCCACCGACCGGCCCGCCGCCCGGCATCTCGAACTCCCCCTCCTCCGAGCCGAACGGAAGCCGGCTGGGGAGGTCCCCGTTGAAGCAGAGGAGCCGAGCCGTGGCGGCGTCCTCGTCCGGGTAGACGGTCCGCCCCGAGAGGTCGACGAAGGAGAGCACGACGTCGCTCGCGCCCTCGCGCCACTTCGAGTAGCGCCGCCTGGCGATCCAGTAGTTGCTGGGACCGCTCCCGTTCGCCCCGTGCCGGTGGGAGTAGAACGGAGCGAAACGGACGGTGCTCTCCCGCCCGGGCGAGACCACGGTGATGTCGCCCACCGAGTACACGCCCGTCGTCGCCTGGCGCCGCGCGTCGGCCACCAGGATGTAGTCGGGGCGCTTCTGGTTCAGCAGGATCGGCTCGGACGTCTTCTCGAACAGGTTGACGATGGGCGTGCAGCCGAGCTTGAAGGTCTCGTCGCCCACCCCCGGCTCCAGGAGCTGCCTCCGCTCCTGCCGCTCGAAGGACGAGATGAGGAAGATGACCTCCGCCCCGCGCCCGAACCCCGCCTTCCGGAGGCGCTCCAGACCGGTGAGGTCCAGGAACAGGTACTTCTCCGGAAAGGAGAAGTAGTCGTGGAGGTAGTTGTAGCCGAGGAAGGAGCGCCGGGGGGGAGGGAGGAGGGTCTCGCGCTCGCCGAACCCCACGGGCTTGAGCGCCGTCGCCGGCAACCAGACCGTGTCGCTCCGCGAGCCTGGCTCCCGCACCAGGATCGCCACGGTGTTGTTGAGGAGCACCTCGTACAGCGTGGAGGCCAGCGCCGACTCGGCCCGGATGTGCAGTCGGAGCCGGTCCATCTCCAGCGACTCGAAGGTGACGTCCGGAAAGCACCGCAGCTCCATCCGGAGGGCGTACGGACTCTCCATCGAGCGCACCGGCGGGTCCAGCGCCTGGGGCACGGTCCAGGCGGCGTCCACCACCTCCAGCGGCCAGAGGGTCGTGTCGTAGCACGTCCGGAACCGGCACGGCGCTCCGTCCACGGGACGCGAGTAGAGCGACGTATCCCGCGGGATCTCGAGCCCCGTCGAGAGCTTCCCCTGCTCCGGGTCCAGCTGGAACTGGACGAGGGACATCGAAGGGGTGGGCTGCACGTACGACGGGTAGAGGATGCTGAGCAGCGCCTCGCTGAGCTCCGGGAAGTCTTCGTCGATCCTCAGGTGGACTCGTGCGGCGAGGAAGGCGAAGCCCTCGAGGAGCCTCTCCACGTGGGGGTCGTCGCACTTCGTCGGCTCGAGGAGGAGACGTCCCGCCACCTTGGGGTACCGACGCGCGAACTCCGCTCCCGTCTGCCGGAGGAAGCCGAGCTCCCTCTCGTAGTAGTGGAGCAGCTCGTCACGCATGGCCGGTCACCTTGAAGTTCCCGCTCCCGGACTCGAGCACCGTGTCGAACATCACGTGCTCGGGATGGGGGTCCATCTGGAGCAGCCCTTCGATCACGAACCGCACCTTCCGGGTCCCCTCGTCCTGCTCGTCGGGGATGCGGACCCGGACCGAGCGGAGGCGGGGCTCGAACAGGCGGATCGCGTCCTCCACGGCCCGGCGGACCTGGCCGCGAACGTGGACCGAGTCGGCGCTCAGCGACGTGAGGTCGGGAAGGCCGTAGTGGTACACCGAGTTCTGCAGCTCCTCGAGGGCCTCCGGCGCGGGCTCGATCGTGCGCCGGTTGTTGAGCAGCCACTCGACGTCCCTCAGGACGGCGCGCCGGTACTCGGACACCGAGCCGTAGTCGCTCCCGAATCCGGAGCGCGAGTCCAGGCGATCCAGGATCGAGGGGCGAAGGACCGGCCGGTCAGACCTGGCCATCGACCCCTGCCTCCGCGGCCTCCGCCTCGGGTTCCTGGCCTCCGCCGGCCACCTTGATCCCGAGCATGGGGTCGAGGCGGCACACACGCTGGTAGAGCTCCTGCCCCGCCGCCTCGCCCTCGGCCCTCACGATGCACTGGTAGAGGAGCGCCAGCGGCTGGGCGACGAGCTCGCCCGACTCCCACTCCTCGAGGCGGTGCGCCTCGATGGCCGAGTGCATCTCCTCCAGGAGAGGGCGGGCCACTCCGTCGAGGCCGGACTCCACCATGATACGGGCGGCCCCGCTCTGGAGGAGAAAGCGCGTCCGCGGAGACGTCGTCCGGGAGATCTCGTCCATCAGCATCTGGATGGCCGACTGCGCGTCGCCGCTCCGGGCCCGCGCCGCGGCCCGGGAGACCATCGCCGGGACCTCCGCCCGCCCGCCTTCCCGCCGCGGCCGGGGCACGGGCAACTCGTCGGGCTCGGCGCCGGCACCCAGGAGCCCCACCTCGGCCAGCCAGCCGAGGGTTTCCCGGTTGGCCGTGGGCGTGTCGTCCATGAGGACGAGCTCGGGAAGCTCCGGCACGTCCCGGAGGAGCGTCCTCAGGGCTCCCTTGATGGCCCCGGCCACCGTCTCGTAATCCCCACCCAGGGCGTCCAGCGCGGTGAGAACGTAGCGCTGGAGATCCAGCCAACCGCGTCCCTGGGGCGTCGCCATGACCGACTCGCACGCCTCGATCAGGTCCTCCCAGCGGGCATCGAGGAGCATGCCCCGGAGGCGCGTCCGGATCGGCGTCGGCGGCGCGTCGAGGAGCCGGGGATCGGGCGGGCCGTCGTTGCCCATGAGCTCCCCCCACCGGAAGCCGCGTACCATCAGGTAGGGGGACGGATCGGTGGGCCGCTCGCGCCGGAGGTACCGGGCGACCTTGGCCAGACGGGCCGCGGCGTCGTCCCTCGACGTGGGCTCGGGGGTCAGAGCGGCGGCCGCGGCCCCGCCCTCCACCGCCGTGACGTCGCCGGCGGCCGCCGTCTCGGCGACCTCCTCGACGGGATCCGGATCGAGCTCGAGCTTCCACTCCAGGAGCCGCTCGGCGATCCGCTTCACCTCCTCGATCGCGCCGCGCAAGGTCCGGTAGGTGGGCGCGACGTCGCCGAACTTCTCCGTGCCGAACTCGTCCAGCTCGGTGATCGCCTCGAGGGAGCCGTCGATGTCCGCCTTCAGCTGCTTGTAGAAGGGCTTCGGGGTCGCCATGAAGGCGCTCTCGAAGTCCTCCGGGGGGATGGCGCCGTCCTCGATCGCCGCCGCCCGCGCAGCCGCCTTCTCGGAGTCCCCCGCGACCTCCTCCTCCGTCCCGATCTTCCGGCCCTGCTCGTAGTCGATGAAGCTGTGACCCTTGGCGTTGAGGGGCACGGACTTCACCGCCAGCTCCAGGTAGCCCCCGACCCAGTCGAGGGGCATCGCCCGGAACTCGGCGTCGCCGTCGTCGATCTCCGGGTAGACGTCGTCCCAGAACGTCTCGAGGAGGCCCTTCAGGAGATTGAGTCCTTCCAGGAGCCCGCCGAACCCCTCCTCGTGGATCAGCGCCTCGGTCAGCCAGGCGGCGAGCTGGAGATCCTTGGTCTCCTTCGCGAGGGTCTCTTCGGCCAGGCGGATGACGGCCGCGTAGTCGGCCACCTTCCGCTCGCGTTCCCAGTCGCCCTGGGGGAGGTCGTCCTCCTCGAAGCGGGCCTGCTTGATCTCGTCGTAGATCGGGTCGTAGCGCAGGTCCTCCCCTGCGGGATTGTCCCCGGAGATGGGGTCGAGGAGGTCGCTTCGGAGGGCCATGATGGGTTACGACGGAGCCGGAGGTGTCGTTGTCTGGCGAGCGCGTGGACGTACTAGGCGCCGGCGTCCGGAGCGTGGGTGATCTCCAGCTCGCGGACCTCGAGGATCGGGAACGGCTCGTCGTCCACGAGGAGGAGCTTCTGGCCCACGGGAGCGAACTCCTCCTCCCCGACCTCGACCCAGTCCGTCACGCGCCCGAGACGTACGGCCGCCTCCTCCTGGCGCCACGACAGTGGAGCGATGACGGGCAGGAGCACCTCTCCCAGCTCCAGCTCCTCCATCCCCGGACCCGGCTCCACCCGCACGGGGGCCCAGAGCAGATCCCGCAGACGCTTGGGGGGATCCATGGCCACCCGGCCCAGGTGCTCGAAGGGGATCCAGGTGTACTCCCCCGCGATCAGGAGCTCGAGCCTCGCCCCGATGCGCGGATCCGCGTCGGTGAGCGTCTCGAACGGCTCGCCGTTGAGGGTCCCCGAGACCGGGCCCGGGGGCGGCTCCTGGACGGGGAAGTTGCCGGTGTCGAACATCTCCTGACGCACGCGCTCCCCGTGCAGCGCGCTCCGGTACAGCCAGGCGCCGAGCCCGGCCTCCTCGCTGTCGGAGGAGATGACGTCGAGCTGCTTCTCGGCTCGATCGAGGTTCCCCGCGAAGCAGAGCAGCTCGAACAGGAAGGTCCGGCGCTGGACGTCGGTGGGATTGCTCCGCAACGCGACGCCCAGCGCCTCGATGGCCTCGTCCAGCTTGCCGGCCTTGTAGAGCGCGACCGCATCCACCGTTCGGGCCGCCCTCGTCAGATCTTGACGTTCTTCTTGAGGTCGTACCCGACCTTCACCGGCGAATCGAGCGTGCCGTCCTTCTTCTGCGGCTTGTACTCGAATTCGATCTTGGCAAAGTTCAGCGAGATCTGGTCGATGGGAACCACGTCGCCCGCCGAGCCGCCGGTCTGGTAGGAGCTCACCAGGAGGTCGGTGAACTTGACGACCAGGTACTCCTGCTGCTCGCCACCCGCCTTCCGGGCCGTCAGCGTCGCCGACGGAATGTGATCACCGGTCGCGCAGGCCAGGAGGAGCTTCGGCGTGGCCTTGTTGGCGTTCATGGTGAAGTTGAAGTCCTGCATCGAGACCTTCCCGGCGCCTCCGCCGGCCCCGAAGCTGTGGACCCCGCTGTTGGTCTCGCCCCAGCTCCACGACAGCACCTCGATCTCGTTCGTGTGCTTGTCGTCCGTGGACTCCCCCTCGATCCCTTCGATCTTCAGGTAATAGTCAACTGCGGCCATCGCGCTCGCCTCCGATACTGGAATGTTCTCGTCCCGACGGGACATCCCCGGCCGGGTACCACCACGTTCCTACGGGTCCAGCCAGTCCGTCACGGCGCCCCGCACGTCGCGGGGCGCCGGTCCTGCTTACGCCGCGGGCTGCGGCAGGTCGGCCACCAGGCGGAGCGAGACGTGCAGCTCGTCCAGCTGGAAGTGTGGCCGGAGGAAGGCCACGGCGCGGTAGGCACCGGGCTTGCCCGGGATCTCGACCACATCCACGCGGGCCTCCTTGAGCGGGTGCTTCGCCTTGAGCTCGAACCCGGCGTCGTCGTTCGCGATCGTGTAGTTGTTGATCCAGTTGTTGAGGAAGCGCTCGGCCTCCACGCGGGACATGTAGCCACCGATCTTGTCCCGCATCATCGCCTTCAGGTAGTGGGCGAAGCGCGACACCGCGAAGATGTAGGGAAGCTGCGCCGAGATGCGGGCGTTGGCCGTGGCGGCGTCGCTGTCGTAGACCTTGGGCTTCTGCGCCGACTGGACGCTGAAGAACGCCGCGTTGGGGGTGCCCTTCGCGTGGACCAGGGGCACGAAGCCCAGGTCCGCCATCTCCTTCTCGCGCCGGTCGGTGATCTGGACCTCCGCCGGGCACTTCAGCGCGACGTCGCCCTCCTCGGTCAGGAAGTTGTGGACCGGGAGGTTCTCGACGAGCCCGCCGCTCTCCACCCCGCGGATCGTGGCGCACCAGCCGTACTTGGCGAAGGCCGTGGTGATGCGCGCCCCGAGCGCCCACGACGCGTTGCCCCACAGGTACCGGTCGTGCTCGGAGCCGTCCACGCCCTCCTCGTAGTCGAACGCCTCGACCGGGACGGTCTGCTTGCCGTACGGCTCACGAAGCAGCATCCGCGGCGCGGTCAGGGCGACGTAGCGGGCGTCCTCGCTGTTGCGGAAGTTCTTCCACTTCGCGTAGGCGGTGTTGTCGAAGATCTTCCCCAGATCCCGCGGCTGATCGAGCTGGGTGTAGCTCTCGAGGTTGAACATGTCGGCCGAGGCCGCGGTGATGAACGGCGCGTGGGCGGCGGCCGCCACCTGGGACACGCGCTCGATCAGCTCCACGTCCTGGCCCGACCGACCGATCTCGTAGTTGCCGATCAGGGCACCGAACGGGGCACCACCGAAGACGCCGTACTCCTCCTCGTACACCTTCTTGAAGAGGGCGCTCTGGTCGAACTCCGGCGCCTTCTGCAGGTCCTTGAGGAGCTCCTTCTTGGAGACGTTCAAGATCTTGATCTTGAGCATCTCGCTCGTCTCCGACTGGTCCATCAGGTACTTCAGCCCCCGCCACGTCGACTCCAGCTCCTGGAACTCCGGATGGTGCATCACCTCACGGAGCTGCGTGGAGAGGAGGCGGTCGATCTCCGCGATCCGGTGGTTGATCATCGACTCCGTGTCGGCGGACACGGTGATCGATTCCTCCAGCACCTCGGAGACGAACTGCTTGATGATCGACTTGCCACGCTCACGGGCGCGGGACTCCGTTCCGAAGCGTCCTTCCTCGACGATCTGGTCGAGGATGCTGAGCTCCTGGGCCTCCGCCTGGGCCGCTTCCTGCTGGGCCTGCTGTTGTTCCGCCATTAGTCTTCGTCTCCGCTCTCGTCGCCGCCCGACTCCGTATCGAGCTCCGCGGCGAGTTGCTTCATCTTGTCGGCGTCGCCGAGCGTCTCCTGGAGGATCTCGTCCAGCTTCTCGTTGCCCTGCAGGCTGCCGCGGAGGTCCGCGAGCTGCTGGCGCAGGTCGAGGAGCTTCTTGAGAGCCGGCACCTGCTGGGCCACCCGGCCCGGATCGAAGTCGTCCATGCTCCGGAAGTTCAGGTCGACGGCGAGCTTCCCGGCGTCCTCGTCACCGGAGAGCTTGTTCTCGACCGTGTACTGCAGGTGGGGCTTCATTCTCGCGAGGACGTCGTCGAAGTTGTCCGGCGTGACCTCGACGAACTTGCGGTCCTTCAACCGTTCGAGGGGCTCGGTCGGGTGACCCGTGAAGTCCCCGAGCGCTCCCATGACGAAGGGAAGCTCCCGCATCTCGATCGCATCACCGACCTCGACGTCGTAGGTGATGTTCACGCGGGGAGGACGGATGCGTTCGAGCTTTCTGTGGACACTCTCTGCCATCGGGGGGCTCCTGTGCGACCCTGAAGGGGGCTGGGCTGGGCGCGGAAGGCGGCAGCAACAGACACTACCGCGGCGGCGGGAGGCGATCCCGGCGCCGCGCTCGCTTCGACAGCAAGAGTACCCGACGATGCGAACCCGTGTCAAGCGAATTCTCGGTACTCGTGCGATACGGCCTCGGAACGCAGCGTTTCCGCTCGCCGGGAGCGCGCCCACGGGGCGCCGGTCCGAGGGGGCCACACCCCTTGCGCGGGACCTCCCGGCAGGAAAGAGTGAATCGACGCGCAGCCGACGAACCTGGAGGGGTCATGAGACAGATGCAGCCCGTGCTCTGGACGAAGGGCCTCCTCCTGAGCCCCCAGCACCTGCAGACGCAGGACCGGTTCCTGGAGGACCAGATCCGGTTCCGCGTCGGTTCGATGTCCTTCCGGCCCTGGGGCTTCACCCGCCTCGAGCTGGACCAGGAGGCGCTGGACGGCGGCGTCCTGGCGCTGACGGACGCGGCCGGGATCCTCCCCGACGGTCTGCCGTTCGACATCCCGGCGGCCGACTCGGCTCCCGAGCCGAAGCCCCTTGCGGAGCACTGGGAGCAGGACCAGCAGACGATGGACGTCCACCTGGCCATCCCGGAGCACCGCCCCGGCGAGCAGAACGTCTCGACCGGAAGCGGGCGCACGACCCGCTGGGTCGCGGAGGTCTCCCTGCTCCGGGACGCGAACACGGGCACCACGGAGAAGCCGGTGCAGCTGGGGCGCAAGAACTTCAGGCTGCTGACCGAGAGCGAGTCCCTGGAGGGGGCGTCGTTCCTCCCGGTGGCGAGGGTGCGGCGATCGGAGACCGGGGCTCTCCAGCTGGACCCGAGGTACGTGCCCCCGGTCCTGGACTTCTCCGCCAACGACTATCTCGTCTCCATCGCGCGCCGCTTGTTGGAGGTCCTGTCGGCCCGTAGCGGCGACCTGTCCAGGAACCGCCGGGAGCGGAACCGGAGCCTGGCGGACTTCGGGATCTCCGACGTGGCGAACTTCTGGCTCCTCTACACCGTCAACACCCACCTCCCGCTCTTCCGCCACCTCCTCGAGGTCCGCCGCGGCCATCCAGCCAGGCTCTTCGAGGCGATGCTGGCCCTCGCGGGCACGCTGACCACCTTCTCGGACACGCGCTCGCCCGCGGACTTCCCGGAGTACGACCACGACGACCTCGGCGGGTGCTTCACCGCCCTCGACGAGACCCTCCGGGAGCTGCTGGGGACGGTCGTCCCCGAGAGCCACGTCTCGCTCCCCCTGACGCCGGCCGGGCCCTCGGTCTACGCCACCGCGATCGACCAGGACTCGTACCTGGACGCGCCGCAGTGGTACCTGGCCCTCCGGGCGGACATGGACCAGGCCGAGCTCCTTCGGAAGGCGGGCCAGCTCAAGGTCAGCTCGGGCGACCGCATCGACACGCTCTTCCGGAAGGCGTTGAGCGGTCTCCCCATCCGGCACATGCCGCGCCCCCCCTCGTCGATTCCGGTCAAGCTCGACTGCCACTACTTCATGCTGGACCGCAAGGGCGAGGAGTGGGACGCGATCCGCCAGGGCAGGAACCTGGCCGTGTGGGCACCGGGGGACCTACCCAGCCCGTCCCTGGAGCTGGTGATCGTGCTGCCGAAGAAGGGCCGCTGACGCGCCGCCGCCGCCGCTTTCCACCTCACCGGCGGGAGCCTCCTCCTCCGTCGGTGCATCGGTCTCGTCGCCGCGGGTGAGCGTCAACACGGCGAACACCCCGATCACCACGATCGTCAGGACCGCGATCACGATCAGCGCGATGAGCGTCTTGCGCCGGGAAGCCGGCGGAGCCGCCACGGGCTCCTCGGCCGTGGCGTCCCCGCGCTCCTCCGGCCCAGGGGGCGGAGGCGGAGGCCGCATCATCCGCGTGTACTCACCCGCACCCCCCTGGGACGGCCGGAAGGGCGGGGACGACGGTGCCTGACGGGACGGGGGCGCCTGGCGGGACGGCGGGGGCGGAGGCGGGGCCCCCTGCGAGGGATGCCCGGCGTCCCGCAACCGCTGGAAGTAGTCTCCCTCCCCCTTTCCGGCGGACTGCCCTCCCCGTGGCCGGTCGCGCTGCTGGGGGCGCCCTCCCGCTCCCGAGGGCTCGGAGCCGCGGAAGAGCCGGGTGAACTCGCCCTGTCCCTGCCGAGGTGGCTCCGGGGGAGCCGGCCGGTTCGACGGCGGGGGGGAGCCGGCGGAGCCACCCGGACCTCCGGACCCGCTGTCGGGCGGCGGAGGCGGACTCTCCGGCGCCTCGAAGAGCTGTGTGAAGCGGGACGGCGGCCTCTCCCTCTCCTCCGTCTCGTCCGACTCGTCGGGACCCGGCTTCGGAGGAGGCCCGGCGTCGGGGCGGGGCGGCGGCGGAGTGGCGCCGTGCTCGGGTGGCCGTCGGTACTCGGGCTCGGGGGGGCCCTGCCGTTCCCGCTCGGGAGGTCGCCGGTAGTCCGGCTCGGGAGGTCCCTGCCGCTCCGGCCCGGGAGGTCGCCGGTAGTCCGGCTCGGGAGGGCTCCGGAACTGGGGCTCGGGGGGTCGACGGACTTCGGGCAGCTCGCGGGTAGGTGGCCCCTCCGGCTCGGCCCTGGACGCTTCCGGACCCTCCTCGACCGGACCCTGGAAGAGGCGGGTGAACTCGCCCGCGCCCCCTCCCTGGTCCGGCTTCGGGCGGGGCGGCGGCGGGGGTGACTCGGACGGCTCCGGCCGTTCCGGCTCGCGGACGTCCTGCTCGGGCGTCGCGGCGACGTCCGGAGCCTCGAAGAGCTGGGTGAATCCGCCCTCCTCCTCCGGCTCGGGCGGCCCCGCGGGCTCGCCCCTCGACTCCGGTGGAACGGCGGCCTCCGGCGGACCGGGCTCCGGGGGGGAGGGCGCTTCGCGCTCCGGAGGCGGCGGCGCGTCGGCCTCCTCGTCCCCGGCCCCCGCCAGCTCCGCCTGGAAGAGCCGGGTGAACTCTCCGGGCTCGTCCTTCCGCCCCGACCCGGCGTCGGCCGGCGGCGCCTCTTCCGGCTCCTCCGGCCGGGCCCGCCCGCCCTGCGAGAGCGGATCGTCGGACTCCAGGGACACCGGTCCGAACCCGACGGACTCGTACTGCGTGTCGGTGCGCTTCCTCTTCTCACCCAGCGGTTCGTGGCCCATGCCGTCCGGGGTATCGCCCCCGCCCCGCGACGGAGCCGCGGACTCAGGGGATGGCGGCGGACCGGCGGAGGCGACCGCGCGGGCGGCCGCCGACTCCAGCCAGTCGTCGAACGACACCAGGTCACCGATGAAGCGCGTCGCCACCACCGGCGTGCCGCCGACCTCGAACAGGTCGAGCACGTAGTCCGAGGCCTGCGAGAGCTGCTGGACTCGATCCAGCATGAGCCCCTGGAAGACCTTCCCCCCCTCGAGGAAGTGCACCATGATCTGCGCCCCGCTCGGCCCGACGGCGTGGTACGTGCGGACGGGCTCCTCCACGACGGGGTTGTCGTCGAGATGGTAGCGGGAAGCGAATTCCGCGATGCTGAGAGAGCGGACCGGAGCCATTGGGAACCGAAGATGATGAGCTGGACGCGAGGACCGACGACGGCCCCCGACGGCCCGGCTGTTCTGGCCGGTGAACGGGCTCTATCATAGTATCCGCCCCTCGGGACCGGAACAAACCTCCCGGCCTCGATCGACCGGCGGGTCACCCGAGGAAGCTCGACCGATGGAGCGCAGCGCAGTCTTTAGAGCAGGAGGGCGTCTCACGTGAGTTCCCTGTCGCCCGTCGTCTGGAGCGAGGGGATGCACCTGGCGCAGCATCACTTCCAGGTGCAGAGCCGGTACTTCGAGGCGGTCACCTCTTTCGCCCTCTCGGCGTTGTACTACCGGCCCTGGGGCCTGGCTGGCTGCGAGCTCGACGACGAGGCGCTGCTGAACGGGACGGTCACGGTCCGGCACGCCCGGGGCGTCATGCCCGATGGCCTCGCCTTCGACTTCCCGGAGGATCCATCGCCCGAGCCGCTGGCGATCCGGGAGCTCTTCTCGCCCACGCGCACCGCGCATCAGTTGCTGCTCGCCGTTCCCCCCTACAGGCCCGACAAGCGCAACGTCGCCGACGGGGCCGACGCGCCGGGCGACCCCCGCTTCGTGCCGATGAAGAAGGAGGTCCAGGACGACACCACGGGGGACGAGGCGAAGCCCGTGCCGGTGGCGCGGAAGAACTTCCGCCTGCTGCTCGACGAGACCTCGGACACCGAAGACCTCGTCACGCTGCCGCTGGCCCGGGTGAAGCGGGACGGCTCGGGCCGCTTCGTGTACGATCCGGACTACGTTCCGCCGTGCATCCAGATCGGGGCGAGCCCACGTCTCATGGCGATGCTCCGGCGACTCGTCGAGGTGCTGGACGTGAAGGCCCAGACCCTCAAGAACGAGCGCCGGGGCAGCGCGGGCGAGCCGGCCGCGGGGGACATCCTCGGCTTCTGGCTCTCCCACGCCATCCAGTCCGCGTCGGCGCCGCTCCGTCATCACCTGAGGACGCGAAGCGGCCACCCGGAGGACCTGTACCGGGAGATGGCGCGTCTGGCCGGGGCCCTCTGCACCTTCTCGATGGAGGCCCACCCCCGGGACCTGCCCGAATACGACCACGAAGACCTCGAGGCGACCTTCACGGGCCTCGAGCGTCACATCCGGACCCATCTGGACGTGGTCCTCCCGGAGGGGTCGATCGACGTGGCTCTCGAGCGTTTCGAGACGTTCTACCGGATGGGCCCGATCAAGGACGCCCGGTGTCTGCAACCCGCGGCGCGGTGGTTCCTCGGCGTCCGCTCGAGCCTGGCGCGGAGCGAGGTCATCGACGGCGTACCGGGCCTCGTGAAGGTCTGCTCCGACGACGGGATCAAGAAGCTCGTCCAGCGCGCGTACGAGGGATTGCCCCTGCAGCACCTCCCCTCGCCGCCGTCGGTCCTCGCGCCCCGGATCGGAACCGAGTACTTCCTGGTCCGGACGACCGGCCCTTGCTGGACCGCCATCCAGCGGAGCGCGGGGGTGGGCATCTACGTGCCCGGATCGTTGGCCGACGCCGAGGTCGATCTCGTCGTCGCCGTGGAGGAGTAGGGGACCGCCCCGAACCCTCCCGCGAAGGCCCCCCGCCGGCCTCCCTCAGGCTGGCAAGCCGTGGGGGGCGTGCTTATCTTGGCGGCCCGGGGCACGTCCGTGCCTCCTTCCTCTGAATCGCCGCCAGCGCCCATGGCTACCGCGACCCCTTCGACCACCACGGCAGACGTCTCCGGAGGGCTCGCCCTCGTCCTCCAGGAGGTTTTCACGGCCACGATACGCCTGCGTGCCGACCGGCAGGTGGCAACCGACGCCGCTTCGTTCCGCTCCCGCATCAAGGGTCTCCTCGCGGCGGCCGACCAGGAAGCGCGTCGGATGGGATACGACGCGGAGCACGTCCGTCTCGCCGTCTACGCCCTGGTCGCCTTCCTGGACGAGTCGGTCCTGAACTCCTCGTCCCATGTCTTCGCGGACTGGCCGAGACAGCCTCTCCAGGAGGAGGTCTTCGGAGACCACATGGCGGGGGAGACGTTCTTCCACCACCTGCGGGACCTGATGGGCCGGCAGGACTCCCGGGACGTGGCCGACGTACTGGAGGTCTTCGACCTGTGCCTGCTCCTGGGCTTCCACGGCCGCTACGGGTCCGAGACCTCCGAGCTGCGCGCCCTCCGGTCGACCGTCCGGGAGAAGATCGACCGGATCCGCGGACCCCGCCCCCTCGCGCCCGAGGGAGGGTTCCCCCCGGGAGAGGAGCCGATCCGGTCGCGCGATCCGTGGGTGCGGCGTCTCGGCATCGTCGCCGTGGCGCTCCTGGTGCTCTGCGTGGGTCTGTTCGCCGGCTACACGTGGCGGTTGGGGCAGGAGGTGGACGCGTTCCGCGGCGAGGCCGTCCAGACCTCCTCGCCGGGAGCGACCCCGTGAAGGCCCCGCCGGGGTCCCGGGTCGGAAGCGGCCACCGCCCGGAGGGTGACCGATGAGCAAGGTGAAGTCCCGCGTGAAGTCCCGGGCGAAGTTCCGCGCGATGAGCGCCGTGTGGAGCACCATCGCCCTCGGCACGTTCTTGATCCTGGGGTGGCTCGGGCCCCGGATCCTGCCGCTCGGCCCGCTCCAGATCTGGGTGTATCGCGGAGTGCTGGCGGTGCTGGCCCTCGTGACCGCGTTCCTGGTGTACCGGCTCACCTCCGCGTCGGCTCCCAAGGGCGGGGCGAAGGCGGAACCCGATCCCGAGGACGCGGCGATGGCCTTGGCCGAGAAGCGCCTCAAGGCCTCCAAGGGCAAGAAGGCCAGGCCGGATCGACTCCCCCTGGTGCTCCTGCTCGGGCCCCGCGGGGGCACGAAGACGACGCTGATGGAGCGCGCGGGAATCGGGGCGGATCTCCTGGCCGGCGAGGTGCGCCGGGGCCAGGACGTCGTCCCCACGGCGGCGGTCAACGTCTGGTACGGTCAGGACACGCTTTTCGTGGAGGTGGCCGACCCCGTCCTTCACGACGAGGGTCGCCGCAAGCGCCTGTTCAAGAAGCTCCGTCCGGCCCGCCTCCGGGCGGCGATCGGCCGGGGCGAGCAGGCGCCACGGCAGGCCGTCGTATGCTTCAGCTGTGAGGGGCTCCGCCAGGGGGGCGGGGCACGGGAGGCCGCGGAGGAGATCCGCCAGCACCTGCTGGACCTGTCCCAGGCGCTGGGCATCCGACTGCCCGTCTACGTAGTGTTCACGAAGGCCGACCGGCTGCCCAACTTCACCGAGTTCGTACGCAACCTCACCGACGACGAGGCGCAGGAGATCCTCGGGACGACGCTCACGATTCCGGAGCTCGCCGAGCCGGGGGACCACGTGCCCCGGGAAACCGTCCGCCTGCAGGCGGCCTTCGACACCCTCTTCCGCTCCCTGGCCCGGCGCCGGCTGGCCGTTCTGGATCGCGAGCACCAGGGCGACGTCCGACTGGGCGCCTACGAGCTCCCACGGGAGTTCCAGAAGATCACGGAGCCGGCCGTGCAGTTCCTGGTGGAGCTGTGCCGACCGACCCAGCTCGGGGTGAGTCCCTTCCTGCGGGGCTTCTACCTCACCGGCGTCCGGCCGGTCTACGTCCGGGACACGCCCGCACCGGCGCCGGTGGAGAGGTCTTCCGAACCCGACGTGCCGGTGGGGGCCACGGCCGTGTTCGACCCGTCGAGGATGATGCGCCCGGAGCCGACGCCCCAGGCAGCGCAGGGCGAGGGCCGACGCGTGCCCCAGTGGGTCTTCCTGGAGCGGATCTTCCGACGCATCGTCCTCGGCGACGACGTGGCCAGGGCCGTCACGGCCGGGGGGCGCCGGGTGGAGGGGCTCCGCCGCCTCCTCGTGGGCGCCGCCGCGGTGCTCCTGTTGGTCGTGGGGACCGGCATGACCTGGTCCTACTTCCGCAACCGGGACCTGGTGCGCGAAGCGACCACCGTCGTCCAGGACGAGCCGGAGGGTGGCTTCCGGCCGATGGGCACGCCCACCCCCGAACAGCTCGCCGCCCTCGACCGGCTGCGAGAGGTCACGGACCGCGTCGGCCTGTGGGACCGGGACGACCGTCCCCTCGGCGTACGGTGGGGACTCTGGACGGGCGACGCCATCCACCCCGAGCTGCGTCGGAGCTACTTCGACCGCTTCGCGTCGATGCTGTGGCGTCCCACGCGCTCGGTCCTGGTCTCGAATCTCCGCGGGCTCCCGCCCGAGCCGGCCGCCGACGCGGACTACGGAAGCACCTACGACGATCTGAAGGCGTACCTGGTGGCCACGGCGTACCCGGAACGGAGCACCTCGGAGTTCATGACGCCCGTCCTCCTGTCCCGCTGGCAGCGCCAGGCGGACAGCGAGATGGTCGCCGACTCGCTGGCACGGCTTCAGTTCGACTTCTTCGCCCGGGAGCTCCCCCGGGGGAATCCCTACGACGACCCCGCCGATCCCCAGCTCCTGAGCCAGGCCCGGCAGTACCTCCTCCAGTTCTCCGGCGAGGACCAGCTCTACCAGACCATGCTCGCCCAGGTGTCGGCCCGGGTCCCGCCGGTCCGCTTCGCCGACGAGTTTCCCGAGTCGGCCGATCTCGTGCGCAGCGACGTGACCGTCCCCGGGGCCTTCACCGCCGAGGGCTGGGAGCTGGTCAACGGCGACCTGGAGAGCCTCGGGGACCTCTTCTCCAGGGAGGAGTGGGTGCTGGGGGAGGGGCGAGCGGTCAGCGACCAGGAGCTCCAGCGGCTGGCCACCGCCGTGCGCGAGCGGTACCGGCAGGAGTACATCCAGCACTGGTCGGAGTACCTGAGCGCGGCGTCCGTCGTCGACTTCCGGGGCGCGAGCGACGCGGCGGGCAAGCTCCGACGCCTGTCGTCGAACCAGTCGCCGCTGCTGCAGCTCCTCTTCCTGGCCTCGCGCAACACGGACGTCGACACGACCGAGGTGGGGCCGGTCTTCCAGCCCCTGCACCACGTGGCGCCCCCGCAGATCACCGACATGTACATCACCGAGTCGAGCCAGCCGTACGTGGACGCGCTGGGACGGCTCCAGGCGTCCATGGAGCAGCTCGCCAACACCCAGGGGCCCGGCGCCGAGCAGGCCGCCAGCACCGCGGTGGGCGATGCGACGGCCGCCGAGCAGGAGGTGCTTGCGGTGGCCCGTGCCTTCGTGGTCGAAGGCCCGGCGGTGAACGTGGGCAACTCCGTGCAGAGCCTGCTGACCGAGCCGATCCAGTCCGCCGAACGCCTGGCGAGGGTGACCGTGCCCGCCCGGGCCCGGGCGGGCCTCAACCAGGCGGGGGCCAGCTTCTGCCGGACCTTCAGCCCGGTCGCGGGGAAGTTCCCCTTCGCCCGGGGCGCCACGCCGCAGGCCACCGTCGAGGAGGTCGACGCGGTCTTCCGCCCCGGCTCGGGCACCCTCTGGCAGTTCTACGAGGAGACGCTCTCGGGGCTCCTCGTGCAGCGCGGTTCCCGCTACGAGGCGAGGGACGGAGCCCCCGCGAGCGTCAGCCCGCGCTTCCTGGACTTCTTCAACCGCATGGTCGATTTCTCGGAGACGCTGTACCAGGGAGACCGGGGACCCGCCCTCGTCTTCCCGATCCGGGTCCAGACTTCGAGCGCGCTCCCCTCCGCCACCTTCCACCTCGACGGCCGACGCCACACCTTCACCCAGGTCCAGCCGGCGAGCGTCGTGTTCGAGTGGTACGCCGACCAGGCTCGTACCGCCCGGATCACCGGGCAGGTGGAGGGCGAAGAGGTCGAGCTGGTCACCGGCGATCCGCCGGGCACGTGGGCCCTCTTCAGGCTCCTGCAGGTGGCCGACTGGGATGCGCTGGGAGGAGGCCGCTACACCCTCCGCTGGACGGTCCCGGGCCGGGACCTCAGGGTGGCCGCGGAGTTGAGCCTGGGGAGCGGAGCGTTCATCTTCGACCGGAGCTTCATGGCCGGCCTCGCCTGTATCTCCAACGTGGCCCGATGACCGGGCCCGTGTCGCGACCCGAGTCCCACAGCGCCGGAGAACCTCTCCGATGAAGGCATACGCGCTCCTTCCGGTCGTCCTCGTGCTCGCCGCGTGTGGCGGCGACCCCCCGCCACCTCCGGCGGCGCCTCCGGCTCCCGAGCCCCTCGGGTCGCTGGTCCCGGAGGAGCGGCTCTACTACGACAACAGTGGTGGGTATCCCGACTCGCTGCGCATGGTCGTCCGCGACCAGGCGACCTTCGAGAACGTCTGGAGCCAGGCTACGTCCCGCCAGCCTTCGCCCCCTCCGATCCCCTCCATCGACTTCGGCGAGAGCATGGTCGTGCTGGTGGCCGCCGGCCGCATGACGCCCGAGGACCAGATCCGGGTGGACAGCGTGGCCGTCCGGGAGGTGCTCCGGGCCGACGGCAACCGGGAAGAGGTGCTGGCCGTGCTCGTGCGGGTCACGGAGGGGTGCGGACGGCTCCAGGTGGACGCCTATCCGGTGGAGATCGTCCAGGTGCCCCGGTTCGAGGGCACGGTCGAGTTCATCGAGCGGCGGGACAGCTCGTGCGGGGATGGGCAGCCCGCGGCCCGGAGCAGGGGACGAGGTGATCCGCCATCCACGTTGCGCCCGGGGGCCTGGAGACCCCCTCGCTGAAGCCCCCTACCGGTCCAGCAGCACTCCGGCCCGACCGAGGGCCTCGAGGCTCCGCTCCACCCGCTCCCCGCGGCCGTCCTCACCCTCGGTCTCCAGCGCTGCACGTAGCGCCTCCCGGTCCCGCGTGCCGTCGAGGAGAGAGAGCACCGCGAGGTCGAACGGGTCCAGGACGAGGCTCTGGTGCATCAGCGTCGAGACGTCCGCGCCCCGCTCCGCCTGGTAGCGGGCGAGCGGGCTCGCCACGGGGCGCTCGGGAGGGCGACGGCCGAGGGGGA
>JASFUL010000002.1:0-40111 GCA_050050315.1 Gemmatimonadota bacterium | reverse complement strand
CGGCTCCTGCGCCAGCGCCCGGGCGATCCGCACCCGCTGGAGCTCGCCGCCTGACAGCGTCCCCACGTCCCGCTCCCGGAGTTCGGTCACGTCGCAGCGTTCCAGGGCCGCCTCCACGGCTCTCCGGTCGTCCGCGCCCTCCCCTCCCAGCGCCCCGAGGTGGGGGTATCGTCCCATGCCGACCAGCTCCCGGACGGTCAGGGGGAAGGAGATCGACTCGGACTGGGCGACGGCGCCCACCCGGCGCGCGAGGTCGCGGCGGGACCACGTCGCCACCGGACGGTCCTCCAGCATCGCCAGGCCTCCGGCCGTAGGCACCACCCCCAGAAGCGCGCGCATCAGGGTCGACTTTCCGGAGCCGTTGGGACCGAGCACGGCGTAGAGGGTGCCCGCCGGGACCGACAGGGTGACCCGGTCCAGGGCGGGCGAGCGGGAGCCCGGGTAGCGCACCGTGAGATCCTCGGCGCGGAAGACCACCCGGTCGGCGCCGGCTTTCCCGCCCGGCTCCTCCCTCTCCTGCCTCATCGGGAGACGCTCCGCCGGAGGAGGACCAGGAAGAAGGGGACCCCCACCAGGGCCGTCACGGCTCCCAGGGGGACCTCGGCCGGGGCCAGCGCCATCCGGGCCGCGATGTCGGCCAGCACGAGGAACGCGGCTCCCGCCAGGAAGGAGAGGGGAAGGAGGGCCCGGTAGTCCGAACCGACGAGAAGACGCACGGCGTGGGGGACGATCAGGCCGACGAAGCCGATGACGCCCGCCACGGCCACGCCGGCGGCCGTCATCAGCGACGCCACCACGTAGGCGGTTCGCTTCACGCGCTCCACGTCCGTGCCGAGGTAGCGGGCCGTCTCCTCTCCCACCGCCATCAGGTTCAGGGGCCGGGCCAGCGCCAGGAGCACGGCGCCGGCCGGCACCGTGTACGCGGTGGCCACCGCGACCTCCCGCCAGCCGGCGCCGGCCAGGCTCCCCATCATCCACAGCACCGCGCTCCGGACCGCCTCCGCTCGCGAGACGGAGAGCAGCAGCGCGATGATCGCGGTGAAGAAGGCCCCCACCACCACCCCGGCCAGCAGGAGCACGCGCACGTCCAGGCGACGGTGTGCGGCGGCCGCCACGGCGAACACGAGGCCCACCGCCACGAGGGCCCCGGCGAACGCGGCGACCGGGAGCGCCCACGAGCCGGCGGCCGTGAGGCCCAGGGCCAGGACCGAGACCGCCCCCGCGGCCGAGCCGCCCGAGATGCCGAGGATGTAGGGCTCGGCCAGCGGGTTCCGCAGCAGCGCCTGGAAGGTGGCGCCGGCCAGCGCCAGCCCCCCACCCACGACGATCCCCAGGAGGGCCCGGGGCAGGCGGAGGTCCCGGACGATCCAGCGGTGGTCCGGGGGGCCCCCGCCCGCCAGCGCTCGCCAGACCTCGCCCGTCGACAGGGAGACGGGTCCCAGGCGGACGGCGAGGAGGACGGCCAGGCCGGCCACCAGCGCCAGCACCGCCCCGAGGGCGCCCTTCCTCACCGTGCCGGGAACCGGTCGGGTCGGAGCGCCCGGGCGATCGCCAGCGCGGCCCGGTCCAGGTGGGGCCCGGGGAGCTGCACGAAGGCGGGAACCTCCCGGACGTCCGAGCCCCGCACGATCCGCGGGTCGAGGTCGGCCCCCTCGAGGACCAGGAGGACCCGGGGCGCGCGATCCACCAGGACCTCGGGGCTGACACCGGCCCAGGGACGGTCCAGGTCGGCGAAGACGTTGGTCCCGCCGGCGGCCTCGATGAGCTCCCCGACGAAGGTCGTCGCCCCGGCCACGTAGGGGGGCGTGCCCCCCAGGGCGAACGCCGCCCGCACGGGCGGGAGTCCCGCGGTGCGTGCCCGGATCGAGTCGAGCGTGCGCCGATGGACGGCGAGGATGGAGTCCGCCGCGGCCTCCTTCCCGACGAGGCGCCCGAGCGTCACGATCATGACCCGGACGTCGTGGAGGCTCTCGGGACGCACGGCGAGGTGGGGGATCCCCGCCTCGTCGAGGCGGGCCGGGGTGGTCCGGTCGCTCTCGCCGGCAAAGCGGATCACGAGGTCGGGACGTCGGGAGACGACGGCCTCCAGGGAGGGACGGAGCCCGCCTCCCACGGACGGGAGCCCGGCCAGGACCGAGGCCGTGTCGAAGTCGGTACGACCGACCAGCCGGTCCCGGGCGCCCAGGGCCACGAGGGTCGCGGTGGCCGAGGGCACCAGGGACAGGACGCGGTCGGGGCGGCCGTCCAGGACCACGGTCCGGCCTTCCGCATCCCGGACTTCCACGGACACGCCCTCTCCGCCGGGGCCGGCCTTCCTCCCGTCCGCCGTCCCCTCTTCCACGCCGCGGCAAGCGGCGCTCAGGGCGAGGAGCACGAGGGCCGCGCGTCGCCCACCGCCGGGCGACATGCGGTCAGCCTTCGGCGTCGTCGGCGACGGGCGGGGCGTCCACACCACAGGGATCCTCCCAGATCCGCCGCCACTCGGCGCCGATCCGGGCGACGGCTGCCGTCCAGCGGGAGCGCTCACCCAGGACCTCCAGGAGGATCTCCGATTCCCCGTCACCGTCCCAGTCGTAGTGGTCGACGAAGCGGGGAATGCCCCGGCCCTCCTGGGCGGCGGGTCGGTACCACACGTAGGCCGGTCTGTACTCCCCGCCCTGCTCGATCCCCATCAGGAAGAGGGCCCAGGCGGCGGGGTCCGCTTCGGCGATCGCCATCTCGTCGCGGAAGAGGAAGGTGGCGGCGAACGCGTCGGGTCCCGCCTCGCCGAGGCGGAACGCCCGCATGTCCCGGCGCGCGACCGGCAGGGAGGTGGGCCAGCGCGCGCCCACCTGCGGGATGATCCGGCCCGTCATGTCGATCGAGGCGATGCGCTGCGCCCGGGTGTCCTCGGCCGCCTGGAAGATGCCGTAGGGGACGGAGCCTGCGTCCTCCCGGGCGAGGGCGAGAAAACGCGTCGTCTGCGCCGCCTCCGGGACCAGCTCGACCGGGCCGCGGACGGCCGGGCGGGGCTGACAGAAGCTGTCGTCCGTGAACGACTCGCCGGCCATCAGGGTGCCGACCCGTACGCCTTCGGAGAAGAGGGTGAAGCGGGTTCCAGGAGCCATCCGCTCGCTCGCGAACGCGGCCGCGAAGCCCGGCATCTCGTCCTCGTCCGGGAGCGCGCGGAGCGAGTCACCCACGATCACCGCGACCGGCACGAGGGTTGCCCTTGCGCTGTCCCGGCTCGCCAGGTAGAGCACGGGCTCCTGGGGCAGGGTGGGTCCGGCTTCGGCCCCGGCGACGGAGTCGGAGGCCGGGGAGCCGCCGAACGTGCTGGGGGGAGGGGGCTCCAGACGGAGCTCCGCCCCAGCCCACTCCACGTTGTCGCATCCTGTGACCACACTTACAATCACGAGCGCTGAAAGCCAGCGCACGCCGGCGTGGGCACGTCCTGAAACGTCTGTCATCGCCTGCGTGTGCGTCGGGCTCCGGCGCCCGGGAGAGTAGGTGACGGAACGGGGACTCAAGCTACCTCAGGCCGGTTGGCGGCGCAAAGGACATGCCGGAGCAGAACCACTTCCGCCACGTGATGGGGCACTTCACGACGGGCGTCACCGTGGTCACCTCCCGGGGACCGGACGGCTCGCCCTGCGGGCTCACCGCCAACTCCCTCGCCTCGGTTTCCCTCGATCCCGCTCTCGTGCTGGTCTGCCTGGATCGGAGCTCCGTGACCCGGAACTGCATCCTCGATAGCGGCTCCTTCTCCGTCTGCGTGCTGAGGGCCGGCACGGAGACGCTGGCGGAGCGCTTCGCTTCCGGCGACCGGGAGACGCGCTTCGACGATCTCTCCGTCTCCCAGGGCGTCTCGGGCAGTCCGATCCTCGACGACGCCCTGGCCTGGATCGACTGCGCCGTGGAGGCCGTCCACGAAGGGGGTGACCACTCGATCGTCGTGGGCCGGGTGATGGCGTGCGACGCCCGGGAAGGCAGCCCTCTCGTGTTCTTCCGAGGCGACTTCCACGGGATCGGGACGTGAGGGAACGTCATCCCCTTTCCTGGCTGCCGCCCTTCGTGGTCGGGGCCGCCGGGGCGATGGCCGGAATGGTCGCGGTGGGGCTCCTGCTCTACTCCGGCGACGGGTTCCTCCGCGCCCTCACGGTGGTGCTCGCGACGCTCCTCGGGGCGTTCGCCCTCGGCGTCTGGTCCGCCCCCCCGCCGGGGCTGGACGAGCCCGTCGAGGCGCTGCGGCGCCGATGGCTGGTCGTCCTGGTGGTCTTCTCCGGCGCGGCGGTCGCGGCCGCGGGATGGAGCTTCCTCGGAGGCCTGGCTTCGGGGCCCGTGACCCGTGGCGCGGGGCTCGCGTTGCTTGCCGCGGCCCCCCTCTGGGCCGTGGGCGCGCTGGTCGGAACGATGTCCGCCGTGCAGACGGACCTGGCGTTGCGGGGGCCCGGGGCCGCGGCCGCCGCCGGCGCGGCCGCGGGTGCCGTCTTCACCGGAGTGTTCTTCGTGAGGATCGTGGCTCCGTTCGCCATGCACATCTTCTTCCTGATCGCGCTCTCCGGCGGTGCCCTCATCCACGGGCTGGTGCTCGATCACGACCTCGAGCCTCCGGATTCGCGGGCGGGGGAGGACGACGACCGTGGGAGCGGGGAGGCCGCCGT
The DNA here is from genome assembly GCA_050050315.1 of Gemmatimonadota bacterium. Taxonomy (GTDB): domain Bacteria; phylum Gemmatimonadota; class Gemmatimonadetes; order Longimicrobiales; family Gaopeijiaceae; genus JASFUL01. The sequence goes on along the minus strand of JASFUL010000002.1, from coordinate 35,468 downwards.
GGTCGAGGGAAGAGAGGCCCCGTGATCCTCGCCCACCTGGCCGAGCTGCACCTCGGCTTCCGGGCCTACGAGCGCACGCGCCGGGGGCGCAACGCCCGGGAGCGCGACGTGGCCGCCGCCTTCGAGCGGGCCGTCCAGGAGGTCGGTCGGATCGGGCCCGACCTGGTGTTGATCGCCGGGGACATCTTCGATCGCGCCGACCCGACGCCCTCCGCCCTGCTCACGTTCACCCGGGGGCTGGACGCGCTGCGCTCGTCCCTGGCCCCGGAGGTCCGGGTCGTGCTCGCCGGAGGCGCTCGCGACGCACCGCTGCGCCCTGGCGACGCGAGCGGACTCTCCGTCGTGGAGTCCATACCGGGGATCGACGTGGCGACGGGCACGGCCCGGACGCTCCATCTCCACCCGGACGTCCACGTCTGCCTCATCCCCTACCGGGCCGCTCTGAGGGATCCGTTCCCCGTCCCGGCGCCCGACCCCCGGGCCCGACACAACGTGCTGCTCGCCTACGGCGCCGCCCTCACGGAGGGCCCCGGCGTCCCCGTCGACCCGGAGGAGTGGGGGTACGTGGCCCTGGGGGGCGAGCATACGTGGCGGAAGGTCGCTCCCAACGTGGCGTACGCCGGTTCCCTCGAGCGAGTGGGCCCCAATCCGTGGGGCGAGGCGGCCGAGGAGAAGGGGTTCGTGACGTTCGATCTGGAGGTCGGGCGCATGCGCTTCCACCCGCTCCCGGTCCGCCCGGTCGTGTCCCTCGCGCCCGTGCGGACTCCCGAGACCGGTGTCGGCGACCTTCCGGCCAGGGTGCGCGAGGTGACGGACGAGATCCCGGGCGGCCTCGACGACAAGATCGTCCGGCTCCGGATCCGCGGGGCGTCCCCCCGGGACGTGCTGACCCTCCAGGGCGAGCTGCTCTCCGGTCTCTCCAGGAGGGCCCTCCACCTCGACGTCGAGGTCGAGGACGGCACGCCACCGCGTTCACCCTCGGCGGAAGAGCTGCTTCGGCCGAGGCTCGCCGAGGAGCCCGAGCTCGCGCACCGGGTCCAGGAGCTTCTGGCCGGCGAGGCGAAGCCGGACCGACCGCCGGCCCCCCGGATCCGGATCGTGGAGGACGACCCGCTCCTCGGGACGGTGAAGCTCCGCGTTCCGGAGGGTTTCGTCGGTGTCGTGTCGGAAGAGACCCCGGCGACGCGACGGCTCCTCCGCCTCGCGGCCGGTCCGGGCGAGGGCTTGCGCCTCCCCTGGGTGGATCCCGAGCCGGCGTCGCCGGACCGGGTGTTGGCGGCCCTCGAGGACGTCCTCGCGAGATCCCATGGGGTTGGACCCCTGGAGGCCGCGCTGGCGGCCCTTTCCCCTCCCCCCGAGGCGGCGGGCGCCGGCGAGGAGCTCCGAGCCGAGGAGGTCGAGAGCCTGGAGGATCTGGATCGGCGACTCACCGAGCTCGAGGGGGCCGAGCGGGAGCTCCACGGGCTCGAGCGGGAGCTCCGGGACCTGCGGGCCGATCACGCCGAGGTGGCGGGAGACCTGGAACAGGCCACGATGGAGTGGCTGCGGGAGCGCCAGGACGCCGAGACCCACCTCCAGGCGTACCGCGACCGGGCACGGGAGCTGCGCGCTCGGCTCGGGCAGATCGAGGAAGCCGGGTCCGAGGCGCCTTGCCCCACCTGCGGTCGGCTGCTCCTGGATCACTTCGACGAGGTCGTGGACGAGCTGCGGGAGGAATGGGAGTCCGTGGTCCAGGACGGGAGCTGGTGGAAGCGGCGCAGGGAGCAGCTCGATCCCAAGCCCGGCAACCTCCAGGACCTCGAGGGCCGGGCCCTCCGGCTCCAGGCCGCCGTGGAGGCGTGCAGCGAGCGCCTCGAGAGCTCTCGGAGCCGGGTCCGCGAGCGCGACGAGGTGAGGCAGCGGATCGCCGAGCTCCGGGCGGGACCCGCGCCCGCCGCGATGGGAGAGGGGGCGCAGCCGTCGGGCGATCCCCCGCAGGGGGTTGCCGGGATCCTGGGGGAGGTCGTGGGGCGGCTCCGGGCCCACGTCCGGGAGCGCCTGCTGGCCCGGGCGTCCAGGTACGTGGCGATCCTCACGGGGTCCCGGGTGCTGGTCCTGACCGCCGACGGCTCGCCCGGGGCGCTTCGCCTCGAGGGGCCGATGGCGTCGATCGAGGCCGGGGACGAGGAGCTGGCGGCGGCGGAGACCTGCCTGCGCCTCGCCGGAGCGGCGCTCACCGCCGAGGACGAGGACCGGCCGACGGCGGTGATCCTGCCGCTGGAGTTGGTGGAGCGCCTTCACGAGCACGACCGGGTGCGGCTCATCGATCTGCTCCCGTCCCTCCGGGGACGCGTCCGCCACGTCCTCGTGGGCATGCACGCCGACACGGCCGAGAAGCGTCAGGAGGTGCTGGACGCGGTTCTCGAGCTGCGTCCGGTCGGCCCCCAGGGTCCCGCGCACCGGTGGCTCGCCGCCGGGCGCAGCCGGCTGGTGATCTCCGCGGTCCGACCGGAGGGTCGGCGCGGCTGAGACCGCGGTCCGTCCGGTCAGCCGGCGCGGGCGTCCTCGGTCGACGGTCCCGACGGTCCGGGGCTGCGCCAGCGGAACGGGCGTCCCCAGCGCGTGGCCCGTCCCTCCACCGCGTCGGCGACGACGGGTCCCAGCAACGGCGCGAACTTGAAGGCGTGGCCGCTCCCCCCGGCGGCCACGACCAGTGCTTCGAAGTCGGGGTGGGCGTCGATCCAGAAGCGGCCGTCGAAGGTGTCGCAGTAGAAGCAGACCCGACTGCCCACCAGCGGCGCGTCGGCCAGCTCCGGCAGCGACCGGCGGAGGAAGGCGCGGCAGCGATCGACGTGCTCGTCGGGCACGCCGGCGTCGCTCTCCGGATCGAGGCGCATCCCCGGTCCGTGGTTGCCGACCTTGACCCGGCCGTCGGGCGTCGAGGGGAACCCGTACCATCCCGAGCGGGCGATGTCGGCGGCCCACACGGGGAAGGCGGGAGAGGACCACCGCGCCGGATCCTCCACCCCGAGGTGGAGCACCGGCTGGCCCACGGGCTCCATCCGTCCCTCCAGACCGGGGACCAGGGCCGGGGTCCACGCGCCCGCCGCGACGACCGTCACGGGGCGCTCGAGGGTGCGGCCGTTCTCGAGCGAGACGCCGCGCACGCGGCCGCCGCGCTCCAGCAGGGCGACGGCGCGCCCCTCGTGGAAGCCCACGCCGGCGCGCCGGGCCCGGCGTGCGAGCGCCCGGACGACGTCGGCGCTCTCGGCCCAGCCGCCCGTCGGGTTGAAGTAGCCGTCGGGATACTCGTCGGCGTTCCACGCCGGAAAGCGTGTCGCCAGCGTCAGCGGATCGAGGCGCGCCACGGCGACCCCGCGGTCCCGCATGCGGCGGAGGCTCTCGTACTCGTACCCACCCGGGATCATGGGCGCCCGGGTCAGCAGGAGGAAGCCGTCCCGGTGGAACAGAGGCGGGCCGGCGGCGTTCCAGGCTTCCCATCCGGCCAGCGCCGCTTCGGCGAAGGCCGTCATGAAGTCGTCGCTGCCGTAGTCCATGCGGACGACCTTGCTGATGTCGGTGGAGGCCGCCCGCGGATGGGGAATGGGACCGGGCTCGAGAACGGTCACGTCCCGGCCGCGCCGGCGAAGCTCGACGGCGGTGGAGAGGCCCAGCACGCCGCCGCCCACGACCAGGACGGGCCCCCGCCGGATCACGGGGCTCGACACGGGGGGGCGTGTGGGCAAGGAGTGGGAGCGCCCCCGGGTGGGGGCGTCCGGAGCGGGGGGAAGGGGGTCGGGTGGCCCATCACGAAGCGGAAGTGTGAGCGGAGGAGACGCCACGTGCAACTCACGGTGCTGAGCGGGGCGGAGGTCGAGCGCTGCCTGGACATGGCGACGGCGATCGAGCTCGTGGCCGGGGCCTTCGCCGCCCTCTCGGAAGGGAGGGCCGACGTGCCCCTCCGAGCCCGGATCGCGGGACCCCGTGGCGCGACGCTCTTCATGCCCGTCCGGCTCCCCGGGCCCGGCGGCGACGCGGTGGCGACCAAGGTCGTGTCCGTCTTCCCGGAGAACCCGGATCGGGGCCGGCCGTCGGTGCACGCGGCGATCCTCCTGCTGGATCCCGACACGGGCGCCCCCGCCGCGCTGATGGAGGGCACCGGTCTCACGGCCCTCCGGACCGGCGCCGCCTCGGGGGTCGCGACCCGGCTGCTCGCCCGCGAGGACGCCCGGGTGCTCGCCGTCTTCGGCGCGGGGGCGCAGGCGCGGACCCAGATCGAGGCGGTCCGGTGCGTCCGCTCCATCGAAGAGGTGCGGGTGGTCTCGCGGAGTGGACGGTCGGCGCGGCGGCTGGCGGCCGAGCTGGTGGGCGTGTCCGCGCGCCCGGTGAGCGACTCCCGCGACGCCCTGGCCGGAGCGGACGTGGTCGTGGCGGCCACCGACAGCTCGAGCCCCGTCTTTGCGGGCCGCTCCGTGGAGCCGGGCACCCACGTGAACGGGGTGGGCTCCTTCACGCCCCTGATGCGCGAGGTGGACGGCGAGCTCGTGGCCCGGGCCACCGTGGTCGTGGACTCGAGGGAGTCGGCCCGGGCCGAGGCCGGCGATCTCGTGGGGGCCGTGGAGGAGGGGTGGATCGGGTGGGACCACGTGCACGCGGAGCTGGGCGAAATCGTCAGCGGCGCCCGCCCCGGGCGTACGACGCCCGACGAGGTGACCTTCTTCAAGTCGGTCGGGAGCGCCGTGCAGGACGCGGCCACCGCGCGGCGCGTGCTCGACGAAGCGCGCCGACTCGGGCTGGGGACGACGGTGGAGCTGTGAGGCCCCGACGGTCCGGGCGGCCTGCTAGTTCCCCAGTGCGGTCCAGGCGTCGCCGATCTCGCTCCACCTCTGCATGTCCTCCTCCGCGCCGCGCTGGTATGCGGCCTGCGCGAGGGAGTAGTACGCCCACGCGAAGTAGTTCGGGATCCCGATGGTCGAGTTGTCGGGCCAGTGGCCCCAGTGCGGAATCCCGCCGCGATAGAGGAAGACCTCTTCGACCAGGGTCGCCGTGCGCTCCACGTCCACGTAGCTGCCGATGACGGAGATGAGGGCCGATCCCGAGGGCATCGGTTCCACGCCTTCCGGTGCCGTCTCGGGCAGGCTCCCTTCGTGCAGCCTGAAGGCCAGTCCCTGGCGGATCAGATACCGGTTCACGCCCAGGGCGCTGGCGGCGTTGCCGCTGCTGGCGAAGTAGACCGGTCTCCCGTCGCGGAGGGACGTGTTGAGGATGGCGAGGGCGTACTGGTGCCAGGGGTAGAGGACGGTCCCGGCGGGCAGGCGCGCCTCCACCGGCCCGAGCTGGAAGGAGCGTGCCTCGTCCAGGGGGAAGTACGACCCCCCCACCCGGTCGATGGTGCTGTCGCCCAGCTCCAGGATCGAGCGTGAGGGCTGCTGGACCGGCTCGTCGAGGACCAGGGGCACCCGACCTTCCGCCACCTGCTCCGGGGAGTCGGTGTAGACGGCGCGGTCGTCGGGCCGGTACGCCCTCTGGCAGATCACGCGCGTCGGGTCGTCCTCGGCCGACACACCCGGTGGGCACGGCGCGGTCAGGTCACGGAGCTGCTTGGTGTACCAGGGCGTGTTCAGGTAGGAGGTGACGATGACCGTCACGTCCCGCCGCAGGCCCTCGACCTCCTGGAGGTACCAGAGGGGGAACGTGTCGTTGTCCCCGTTGGTGAAGAGCACGCCGTAGGGCTCGACGCTCATCAGCAGGGCGTACGCCCAGTCCCGGGCCGCGCGGTCGTAGGAGCGGTCGGCCCACGACCAGTTCAGGACGATGGGAATGGCCGCCACCAGGAGGATCGGAGACGCCTTCCGGAACCCCCCGAGCACCTCCTCGGACAGCCATCGCCACACGGCCGCGATCCCGATCCCGGCCCAGAGCCCCCACACCGAGAACGAGACGATGAAGAAGTAGTCGCGCTCGCGGACCTCGTGGAGGTCCGAGCTGTTGGTCGGCTCGGGGATCGAGTAGCCGTACCGGAAGTTCAGGTAGTACGTCAACGCCACGGACAGGGTGGCGAAGAGCACCAGGACGAACCAGAAGCTCGGCTTGTCGCGCTTGTGGTGCTCCACCGCGCCCCAGACGCCCAGACCCGTGAACAGCATGGTGAAGGGGATCCGGAGGTCGGCCAGGAGCACGCTCACGCCCTGGAGGCTCCGGGCCCACTGCCAGTCGAAGTACTGCAGGTAGTTGAGGTACTGGGAGAGCAGGGGCGCCTGACGGGGGATCAGCGGGGGCTTCTGGTACTGGTCCCGGGTGAGAGCCTCCGAGAGCGCCACGCAGCCGGCCTTCCCGTAGGTAACGATGCTGACCAGGGCCTCGCCGATGCCCTGGCAGGTCGGGTCGGCCTCGTTGATGACGGGATCGAGGCCGGCCCGGAGGGGGAGGAACAGATGGACGGACAGCCCGGCGATGCCGGCGAGGAGGATGGCCGGGTAGAGCTTCCAGTTCATCAGCGTCTTCGGGTGGACCATCAGGACGAACACGAAGATCGCCGGCGCCGCCAGGAAGGCCATGAGGTGGTTGCCCACGCTCAGGGCCAGGATGAAGGCCATGAGGACGAGGAGGTTGTCGTCCTTCCCCTTGCCGAGGTTCTCCTGCCAGCGGAAGGCGAGCCACGACAGGAGCGCGATGGTCAGGAGCGAAACGGTGTAGACCTTCTCGTTCACGTTGGACTGGTTCCAGACCGTGAACGCCGTGGCGCTCACCATGACGGCCGCGAAGGCACCCCCGAGGCGGAAGAAGCGGTCGCGGCTGAAGAACCGGAGCACGTGGTGGACGACGAGGAACCAGAGCCCGTGGGCCGCCGCGCTCATGAAGGCGCTGAACAGGTTGATCCGCACCGGCACCGACAGGCCGAGGGGCGTCAGGAGCACTTCCCACGTGCGGGCCAACAGCACGAAGAGCGGGTTTCCGGGCGGGTGGGGGATGCCCACGATGTGGGCCGTCGCGATGTACTCGCTGGTGTCCCAGAAGGCGGTGGTCGGCGCCAGCGTCCACGCGTAGAGCGTGAACACCAGCGCCGACGCGAGGAGCGCCCACCCATAGGGGGGGCTCGAATCGGGCCCGAGGTCGAGCTCGCCGGGATGGGCGGGCGCGGGGGTCGCTGTGGCTCTCACGGTCTCCTGCCGCGTTCCTCTGTTGACGGTGGTCCGGACCGGACGCGCCTCTCGTTCGGCGCGCGCGACGGCTCGACCGCACCGCGGCCTCCTTCCGGACGACGGGAAGATACCCGGACCGCGGTCCGGTAGGTACCGCACGCGCCGGGGAAACGGTCCGCCGTACCGAGCCCTTCCGGACGGGTCGACCGGGACGTCCCCCGGGCCTCAACCCGCATCGGGAACGAGGTGCAGCACCCCGTGACCGTCGACGTCCAGGGTCCAGCCGGGCGGTACCCACGTCGTGGCGCTGTACTCCGGTACCAGGACTGGGCCCCGCAGCCGGTGGCCCGCCCGGAGGTCGCGCCTCCAGACGCGGCGTGCCGCCACCGTCCGGCCTCCGAACCTGACCCGCGTCTCGTCGGTGGGAGGCGAGCCTTCCGCTCCGGCGAGGGGGACGACGTCCAGGGGTGGCCCGGGCGCGGTCGCCACGGCCCGGAGGGTCACCGCCTCCACCGGCGTGTCGGGGCGATCGTAGCCGTACCGGGTCCGGTGGGCTTCGTGGAACGCCCCCTCCCAGCCGTCGGCGGGCACCCTCAGCTCGAAGCTCTGGCCGCGGTAGCGGGCGTCGATGCGCCGGACGACCGAGACCTCCTCCGGTCGCGCTCCCTCGTCCAGGAGCCCGTCCCGGGCCGTCCTCGCGAGCTCGGCGAAGATCCTCTCCAGGGCGTCGTCGGCCGCGACGTCGCTCGGGATCAGGACGGTGCGGCTCACCTCCCGGATGCGCGGCGCCGCCAGCATCCCCCACGCCGAGAGGAGACCCGGATCGGGAGGAACCAGGGCGCGCGCCGCGCCGAGGCGCGCCGTCAGCTCGGCGACGTGGAGAGCCCCCGCGCCGCCGAAGGCGACGACCACGAAGTCGGCGGGGTCGTAACCGCGCTCGACGCTGATGACCCGGAGTGCCCGTTCCATGGCGCTGTCGGCCACGGCGAGCACTCCCTCGGCCGCGTCCTCGGGCGTCGTTCCCAGCCCGTCGGCCAGCTCGCGGAGCGGTCCGGCCACGGCGTCCCGGTCCAGGGAGCCCTCGCCCCCCAGGAACGCGTCCACCGGAAGGCGCCCGAGCCAGACGTGCGCGTCGGTGACCGTCACGCCGGTCCCGCCCTTGCTGTACGCGATGGGACCCGGGTCGGCGCCCGCGCTGCGCGGGCCCACCCGGAGGGCCCCGCCCGGGTCGAGACGTGCCAGCGATCCTCCCCCGGCCCCCACCGTGTGGATGTCCAGCACGGGGAGCGCCACCGGCGCCCCGCCGATCTCGAACTCGCGGGTGTGGAGGAGCTCGCCGGGGCAGAGCGAGACGTCGGTGGACGTACCGCCCATGTCGAAGGAGATGACCCGGTCGAAGCCGGCGCGGCGTCCCCACTCCAGCGCCGCCACGACCCCGCCGGCGGGGCCCGAGAGGACCGTGTGGGCGGGCTCCCGCGCGGCCCGGGACACCGGCAGGGTGCCGCCGCCCGAGCCCATGATGGCGGTGCGGATCGACCCCGCCTCACGCTCGAGCCGGCCCAGGTAGCCCGACATCAGGGGCGAGACGTAGGCGTTGACCACGGTGGTGGACGTCCGCTCGTACTCCCGGTACTCCGGCAGGAGGGAGGACGAGACGGAGACGGGCACGCCCACCTCCGCCAGCGCTGCCGCGACCCTCCGCTCGTGGGTGTCGTCGGCGTAGCTGTGGAGGAGACAGATCGCGACGGACTCGGCGCCTGCAAGCCGCTCCGGGAGGGCGGCCAGCTCGTTCGGGTCCAGCGGCTCCTCCTCCGTCCCGTCCGGGCCCAGCCGGCCGGCGATGCCCACGCGCGCGTCGCGCTCCACCAGGGGCGGCGGGCGATGGCCGACCAGCGCGTAGAGCTGCGGCCGGTTCTGGCGGCCGATCTCGATCACGTCCTCGAAGCCCCGGTTGGCCACCAGGAAGACGTGGGCGCCCCGCCGCTCCAGGAGCGCGTTGGTCGCCACGGTCGATCCGTGGAGCAGCAGGAACCGGTCCCCGGGCTCCACCAGGGCCCGGATCCCGTTCAGCACCGCCTGGGCCGGATCGGCGGGAGTGGACGGGATCTTGAGGGTGGCCAGCCGGCCCGCGCGTAGGAGGAGCAGGTCCGTGAAGGTCCCGCCCGTGTCGACCGCGACGACGGCCTCGGGCGCGGGACGGTGCGCGTCGTCGGCGTTCCCCCGCGCCCCCGGGGTGTTGGACGGCGGGCGGTCAGACATGATCTTCCCTCCCGTCATGGCGCTCCATCCCGACTTCGACGCGTTCCGCGAGCTGGCCCGTTCCGTCACCACCACGTCCGACGGGGGTCGGGACGGGGTCGTACCGGTCCGGCGCGAGTTCCTCTTCGACACCGATACGGCGGTGACCGCGTACGGCAAGCTCGCGCGGCCGCCGTTCGGCTTCCTCCTCGAGTCCGTCGTGGGGGGCGAGCAGTGGGCCCGCTGGACCTTCCTCGGGTCCTCCCCCTCCGGTGCCTGGCGCCTCCGGGACGGCGCGGTCGACTGGTGGACGCCCGGCGGCGGGTGGGTCCCTGTGGAGACGAACGACCCGCTGGTGGACCTCGACGCCCGCCTCCGCTCCCGGGTCCCCGCGGCGATCCCCGGCCTCCCTCGCTTCTGGGGCGGGGCGGTAGGGTACTTCGCCTACGACGTGGTTCGCCAGATCGAGCGCCTCCCCCATCCTCCCGAGGACGACCTGGGTCTGCCGGACGGGCTCTTCGTGTTCACAGACGTGGTGCTCGCCATCGACAACCTCCGGGGCAGGGCCATGGCGATCGCCGGGGTCCCCGTCGAGCCGGGGCTGGACGACGGGGCGCTCCGGGAGCGCTACGACGCGGCGGCCGTCCGGACGGCCGCCACCGTGGAAGAGCTGTCCCGGGCCTCGGGACCGGCGCCCCTCACGCTCGCGTCCGAGCCCGGCACCGACCCGGCCTTCACGAGCTCCACCACGCGCCCCGACTTCGAGGCGTCGGTCGAGCGCGTGCGGGAGTACATCCGGGCCGGAGATGCCTTCCAGGTCGTGCTGAGCCAGCGCCTCGGGATGGAGCTGGACGCCACGCCGTTCGATCTCTACCGGGCGCTCCGCTCCCTCAACCCGTCCCCCTACCTGTACCACCTCGAGCTCGACGGGATGACCCTGGTGGGGAGCTCGCCGGAGGTGCTGGTCCGCCTGGAGGACGGGGTCGTGACCGTCCGGCCCATCGCCGGGACCCGCCCCCGCGGCGCCACCGCGGACCAGGACCGGGCCCTGGCGGCGGAGCTGGCCGCCGACGAGAAGGAGCTCGCCGAGCACCGCATGCTCGTCGACCTGGGCCGCAACGACGTGGGACGCGTTGCGCGTTACGGCACGGTGGCCGTCCCCGAGCTGATGGTGGTGGAGCGGTACAGCCACGTCATGCACCTCGTGAGCCAGGTGGAGGGCGAGCTCCGCGGAGGTCTGACGGCCATGGACGTCTTCCGGGCGTGCTTCCCCGCCGGGACGGTGTCCGGCGCCCCGAAGGTCCGGGCGATGGAGATCATCGACGAGCTGGAGCCGGTGCGGCGCGGCCCCTACGCCGGCGCGGTGGGTCACTTCGGCTGGGGAGGCACGAGCATGGACACGGCCATCACGATCCGGACGGTCGTGGCCACGGCCGGACGGGCGTACGTCCAGGCCGGGGCCGGCATCGTCGCCGACTCCGACCCCGGCCGGGAGTACGAGGAGACGCTCAACAAGGCCCGGGCGCTCCTGCGGGCGGGCGCCATGCTGAAGGGGCGGTGAGACGGCACCCCCTCAAAGGACCTTCCCCAGCTCCTCCCAGAGGTGGGCGAGGGCGTGGATCCCGTTCTCGAACTCGTGGAGGCCCAGCCACTCGTCGGGCGCGTGCATGTTGCACCCGGGCAGGGCGAAGCCCACGAGGAGCACCGGCGCCTCCAGGATCCGCTCGAACTCCCCCACGATGGGGATCGAGCCGCCCTCCCCCACCAGGACCGGCTCGGTGCCGAAGGAGCGCTCCAGGGCGCGGCCCGCCGCCTCGAACAGCGGGCCGGAGGGGTCGGCCTTCCAGGGGTTCCCCCCGTGGTGGACCTCCAGCTCCCATTCGACCCCGGCGGGCGCGACCTTCTCGAGGTGGGCCCTGAACAGCTCCTCGATCCGGTCCGGGTGCTGGTGGGGCACCAGGCGGCAGGAGACCTTGGCCATGGACCGGGCGGGCAGCACGGTCTTGGCGCCCTCGCCCGTGTAGCCGCTCAGCATCCCGTTGACCTCGCACGTGGGGCGGATCCAGAGACGCTCGAGCACGCTGTAGCCTTCCTCTCCATCCAGCGCGGGCGCGCCCACGCCGTCCCGGAAGTCGTCCTCGTCGAACGGGAGCTCGCGGATCCTCGCCCGCGTCTCCTCGTCCCACTCCATCACGTCGTCGTAGAACCCCTCCACGGCGATGTGGCCCCGGTCGTCGTGGAGCGTCGCCAGGATGCGCGCGAGCTGGGTCGCCGGGTTCGGGACCGCGCCCCCGTAGGCGCCCGAGTGCAGGTCGCTGCGGGCGGAACGCACGTGGATCTCGAAGTAGGCGAGGCCTCGGAGCGAGAAGAGGAGGGAAGGCTGTCCGGGGGCGAACATCGCCGAGTCGCTCACGACGACCGCGTCGCACGCGAGGCGCTCGGCGTGGGCCTCGACGAACGGGACCAGGCTCGGAGATCCGACCTCCTCCTCACCCTCCGCCAGGACGACGACGTTGACCGGGAGGCTCCCCCCGTCGTCCAGCAGCGCCTCGAGGGCCTTCACGTGCATGAAGAGCTGGCCCTTGTCGTCGGCCGAGCCCCGGGCGTAGATGCGCTCGTCGCGCACCTCCGGCTCGAACGCCGGGGCCGTCCACTCGTCCAGGGGCTCCGGCGGTTGGACGTCGTAGTGTCCGTACACGAGCACCGTGGGCGCGTCCTCGCCCGCTCCGCGCCACTCCCCCAGGACGACGGGGTGGCCCGGCGTGTCGATCACCTCGGCGTCGAGGCCCGCCTCCCGCATTCGGTCGGCGAGCCAGCCGGCGGCTCCCCGGGTGTCGTCGTCGCGGTTCGACTTGGCGCTGACGGAGGGGATGCGGAGGAAGTCGAAGAGCTCGTCCCGGAAGCGGGACATCCGGTCGTCGATGAAGGCGTGGGGGTCGGCCATGCGATCCTCTGGAGCCCGGGGTGTCGGGGTCCGGCGCCGGCGCCCGGGGGGCCGGGCCGGTCGAACGGTCCGTCGGGCGGGTGAATACCCTGAGGCGGTGCCACGGTTCGGGGATGGCCACGACGCCGTGGACGCGGATTCGAAACACCCGGGCGGACGAACCCGTAGGGTCGTTCCGACGAGGCGGTCGGCCTTCGCGGCCAGCGCCGTGCAACGCGACGGCGCTCCGCCGCGTCCAATCGGGCGTGGGGTGGACGGGATGGGATGATGTGCGCCCCGCAAACCGTGCGACGTCCGGCGCTTTCCATCCGGGCGGGAGGGGGTTTGGTCACCCCTTCGCATCAAGGTACAGCCGTGGGATGCCTCCGCGGCGGATTGGACACGGGCGTCGGTCGGCTCAGCCGGTCGGCGCCCGGTCCGTCACCCCCCCTCGAGGTCGCGATACGCCTCGACCACCGCGGACCGCGCGTGCTCCTCGAACGCCTCTCCGTCCAGCCCGAGCCCGGCCAGCCGCGACCGAAAGCGCTCCAGGCGGTCGACCGCCTCGGCGACGGTCTCCTTCTCCGACCGTCCGGCGGCCCGGGCCCGGCGGGCGGTGGCCACGGCGCTTCCGAGGAACGACGCCTGGAGCCGCAGGAGACCGTCGTCGCGCTGCACCCCCCCGTGGGAGGGGAGGAACACGCGTGCGTCCAGCTTCGCCAGCTCCGACAGTGCGCTGGCCCAGCCGGGAACGTCGGCTCCCTCGAGCCAGAGAGGCCCCTCCTCGAGCAGGTCGCCCACCGCCACCACGCCCGAGCCGGGGACCTGCACGACGATGTCCCCGCGGGTGTGGGCCGGTCCCAGGTGTCTGAGGACGACCGTCCGCCGTCCGAGGCGTAGCCTCAATCGATCCCGGAAGGTGACGTCCGGGGGGGTCTCCCTCAGGCTCCGGAGCTCGCCCAGGTACGCTTCACGCAGCTCCACGCTGTACCGGACCGCGTCGAGCTGATCGGGGGTCAGCTCCGACCCGTCGGGCCCGCGACCGGTGGCCAGCCATCCCCTCCGGGCCTCGATGGAGGTGGGGAGGTTCGAGATCTCCTCCTCGCGGTCCGCCCGGCCGGTGGTGAGCATCTCCTCGCGGGTCGCGACGTGGGCCACGAAGTGGACGTCCGGGAACGCGTCCCGGTAGACCTGGTTGCCGTTGACGTGATCTCCGTGCCAGTGGGTGTTCACGACCCACCGAACGGGGGCGTCGGTCCGGGCCCGGACGAGCTCCAGGAGCGCCCGCGCCGCCTCGGGCGACTGCTGGGTGTCGACGACCAGCACGCCCTCCGGGCTCTCCACCACCAGGGAGTTCGCGAACGCGTAGGCGGCGGGCCGTCGGACCACGAGCGCCGCCCACACCCCGTCGGCGAGCTCCTCGACGCGGAAGACCGCGCCGGAGTCCGGCTCCGCCGTGGGTCCGGAGCCCGCGCCGCCCGTGGTCCGGGCGCCCTTCCCGGCCGCGTCGGTGGCGGCCAGGAGGAGCCCCAGCGCGGCCGCCGGCAGGAGCCAGCGGCACCGGGTCGGGCCCGAGGCTCGACCTCCGTGGGTACGACGGATGGGGTCTCGTGCGCGCACGCGGTGCTCTCCGGTCCGTGGGGTCGCTCTTCGATCGGGGCGGGGGCTGTCAGCCCCCGGCCGGTGCAACGTACGGACGTGCGTACGAATGGTGTCGCCGGCACCCGGAGCCGGCCCAAGCGCTCCCCCTGCCCGGGGTCTCATGCACGCCGCCGCCCCACGCGTCCCGATGGTCCTGGCTTTGGCCCTGTCATCCTGCCTCTCCGGCCCGGTCGAGCCGAGCGCCCGGCCCCTCGGCGACGCGGAGATCACGGTCCTCTTCGTGGGCAACTCGCTCACGGCCGCGAACGACCTGCCCGGCATGGTGGCATCGATCGCCGTCGCCGCCGGACGGAGCTTCGAGAGTCGCACCGTGGCCAGGCCGAACTTCTCCCTCGAAGATCACTGGTACGCCGGCGTCGACGCGACCATCGGCGAGCTCCGGCCCGACGTGGTCGTCCTGCAGCAGGGTCCCTCGTCGGTGGGAACGAACCCGCAGCACCTGAAGCGCTGGGCGGAGACCCTCGCGCCCGTCGTGCGAGACGCGGGTGCGCGGCCCGCGCTGCTCATGGTCTGGCCGGAGCGGGCCCGCCTCGAGGCGTTCGACGCGGTCCGGGAGTCGTACCGCGCCGCGGCCGAGGCCGTCGAGGGGGACTTCATCCCGGCCGGAGAGGCCTGGCGCGCCGTCTGGGAGGCGGATCCCGACGCGGCCCTGTACGGCGCCGACGGATTCCATCCGAGCCGCCTGGGGACGTTCGTGGCGGCGCTGGCCGTCTTCGAGGTCCTCTTCGACGAAGACGTCCGGGACCTGCCGGCGATCGTGGTGGAGGGCGGGAAGGCCGCGACGTACTACGACGCGGTCCACGCCGCGGTGGAGCGGTGGGCGGCGGTGTCCCCGGAGGGCCTCAGATCATCCCGCGGACGCCCCAGCGGTACACCAGGGTCATGAGGCCGGCGAAGATCACGGCCCCGGCCATGCCGCCGAGGCTGAGGGCGGTGGGATCGTCGAAGCTCGCGAGGCCGACACCGAGCATGCCTCCGATCACCGCGGCGAAGGCACCGAGGGCGGCCAGCACGAGGCCGTGTCCGGACGTCTCCTCGGGGCGCTTGATGGCGACCTTCATGACGAGCGCGATCAGGACGCCGAGGACGATCCAGATGCCGACACCGATCCAGTTATCCATGCATCCACCGGGTTCGCCCGCCGCAATGCCGTCGGTTCGTGACGGGAGGGACGGGGGGTTACACAGCCGCTCCGGAGCGGCGGAATCTAGGCGCAATCGGCTCTCGTGAACACCCCCGTGGGGAGGGGGTTCCCGGCGTCCCCGGACGGCTGCGTTGACCTCCGGGGGGCACCCGGCCGATGATCGTCGTATGGACGACGACGCGATCATCGACCTGGGCGAGTACCTCAGGCGGAAGGAGGAGGCCGCGCCGGGGCGGACCATGTTCGCCATCTGGGGCGGCGAGGGCGAGCGCACCCGCTTCGCCCTCCCCCTCTGGCGGGCGGCGTGCCTGGCCGGGGGTGCCCGGGCGTCGCTGGCCTTCGAGTCGCCGGGAGATGCCGGCGACGAGCTGCGGCCCTTCGTCGTGCTGGACCTGGGGGCCGAACCGGCCCGGACGGTGATCGCCTCGGCCCGGGTGGCGTCCCTCCGTGGCGAAGTGGCCCCTCCGGCGCTCGGGCGGTCGGACGGAGGTCTGGCGGTCTACCTGGGCGGGCGGGACGGACGGCGGTGGTACCTCGTGGTGGACGACCTGGACGGGTCGGCGGGGGGCGGGGACGAGGGAGTGGAGGACCTCTACTTCCTGGCTGGAGAGTGCGCCGGCCTCCTCTTCCATCGCGAGCTCGACGCCGAGGCCGGAGGGGGCTGACGCGGCGCCGGGCTACTCCTCCTCTCCCATCCGTCGCTTCAGCTCCGCCAGGCGGGCGTCGACATCGACCGTCGGGCCGGCCGGTGCGTCCATGTCCAGGTGGAGGTCCGAGTCGGGGTCTCCCCCGAGGTCCCGGAGGACGTCCTCGGCGGCCTTGCGGCGCTCGTCGTCCTCGGTGATGTGCTCGGCCATCCGGTCGAGCTCCTCGAACAGGTCCTGCGTTCCCCGGATGGACTCGTGGGCCGACGCGCGGCCGGCCGTGGCCGCCAGGGCATCCCGGTTCTTCCGGGCCTCCTTGATCTTCTCCAGCATCTCCTCGATTTCGGCCCGCCGTACGCGGAGCTCGTCCTCGAGGGCCTTGGCCTTCTTCTCGAGCACTTCCTTGCGCTTCGAGTGCTTCTCTCCGTACTCCGCCGCGACGCGAGCCGTCTCCTCGTCGCCGATGTCACGGGCCATCCGCTCCCGGCGCTCGCACGTGGCGATCTCCTTCGACTCCCGGGCCGCCTCGGCCCGGGCCCGCTCGATGCCCTTCTCGAGGTCGTGGAGCCGCGTCTTCGCCTCGGTGACTTCCTCCCGCATGTCCCGGAGCAGCTTGTCGATGGCCTCGGGAACGCGGTCACGATCGAGCTCCCGGTTGAAGTTCTCCACCGCCTCGCGGAAGGCGTTGCGGAGGTTCTCGAACATGTCGATGGCTCCTGCTGCGTCGGCTCGGATCCGGTCGCCCCCGCGACCCGGTCCCCGGATCGGTCAAGGTAGCGCCCGGACCCCGGGGCCAGAAAGAACGTCTCGACGAGCGGAGGCCCGGCCGGCTTCCGCCGACCGGGCCCCGGTCCCTCCGAAGGTCGTCGCGACGACCGAGTCAGTTCAGGAAGGGCTCGATGCGCTGCGCGAAGGAGTTGCGGGCCCGGTGGAGTCGGCTCTTCACGGTGCCGAGGTTCACGCCGGTGATCTCGCTGATCTCCTCGTAGCTCTTGCCCTCGAGCTCCCGCAGCCGGAAGACGAGCCTGTGGTGCTCGGGGAGCTGCTTCACCGTCTCCTCGACGATGCTCTTCAGGTAGCGCTTCCGGTACAGGTCGTCCGGGCGCATGGAGAAGTCTTCGAACTGGAGGGGGCGGTGATCGTCGTCCCAGTTGCTAGTCAGGCGCTGAAAGAGCACGAGCGGGCTCCGGGACCGGTTGCGCAACTCGTTCTTCGACAGGTTGCTGGCGATCGTGTACACCCACGTGCTGAACTTCTTGCTCGTATCGAAACGATGCAGGTGCCGGGTGACCCGGATGAAGGCCTCCTGCACCAGGTCCTGGGCCCGATCCGAGTCGCCCGTCTTCCGGGTTATGAAGTGGATCAGGCGATCCTTGTAGCGGCCGAAGAGCGCCTGGAAGGCGCCGGGACGTCCTTCGAGGTGGGCCGTCACCAGCTCTTCGTCGGTCAGGTCTCCGAGTGCCCGCTCGTGGAGGGAGGGGTCGGAGGTCGTGCCGGGCTCGGGAAGCGTGGTCGTCGCTCTATCCGTATTCGCCATTTTCATCCTGTTCGAGAGGGCGATGGTGACGCCGTTCCAGGAATCGGGAGGCGAAAAAAGGGCACGGCAACCCGGTGGTGTCGCCTGCCCGTCCTGGACCGAAGATTCACAATCGTTCTCACTCTTAGAAGTTGAAAGATGCAGCTTCGGGCACCGATTTTCAAGTCCCGCCCGTTCCGTGGCCAGCGCCCGTCGAGAGACCGGGCGCAGCGTCACAGAGGACGACCTTCGAGACCGACCAGGGTGCCCCCTTCCGACACGCCCTCGTACAGCGCGCTCTCGGGCGGAGGCACGCGCTCCCTCGAGCCCAGCGCCTCCTCGGCGGCCCGGTCCATCTCTTCGACGACGGTCGCCTCGACCTCCTCCAGGCCCGACCGGTCGATGCCCCGCCGGACGAGGTGCTCCTCGTACGTGCCGATCGGGTCCCGGCGCCCCCAGGCCCGGAACAGCTCCGCCGGGAAGGTGGCGCGCGCTTCCCGCTCGTCGTGGGTGGCGTGCCCTCCCATGCGGAAGGTCTCGGCCACCACGATCACCGGCCCCTCCCCGGCCCTGCACCGCTCCACCGCGAGGCTGGTGGCCGCGAGCACGTCGAGCACGTTGTTCCCGTCGGCCTCCTCCGCGGGCAGCCCGTAGGCGGCGGGGATCGATTCCATCGTGCCCGCGCCGTGCTGCTCCAGCCGTGTCCCGAGGGCCACCTGGTTGTTCTGGATGACCAAGACCAGGGGCAGGTCCCTCACGGCTGCAAAGTTGATGCCTTCGTGGAAGGCCGCGGTGCGGGTGGCGCCGTCGCCGGCCCACGTGAGGGCCACCCCCCCCTCGCCACGGCGCTGGAAGCCGAGGGCCACCCCCGCCATCACCGGGACGCTGCTGCCCATGAGGCTGACGGGGCGGATCACGCCGAGGGACCGGTCTCCGAGGTGGAGGTCCCGACCGCTCCCGGGCGCGTCGGCCGTGGCGAGGTAGCCCCGGAGCATGTCGGCCAGCGACATCCCCATCATGTGCAGCGCCCCGGCGTTGCGGATCATGGGGCAGACCACGTCCCGAGACCGGTCCAGGGCGGCCACCGACCCGACCGTCACGGCTTCCTCCCCGGTGCCGAGCCACGCCTTCGAGAGGACCCCGGTGCGAACCCAGCGCGCCAGCGCGATGTCGTGGAGTCGGGTCCGGAGGAGGTCGCGGTAGAGGCCCAGCAGCGCCTCGTCGTCCAGGCGCTGCACGATCGCCGCGCGCTCCGTCCGCTCCTCGACGCGGGCGCCGAAGGCGTCCACGAGCTCCGGGTCGGGAGCCCACTCGACGTATTCCGGGGGGTCGAAAGCCGGGTATCGCTTCATCGCTGGGTCGGATGGGGGGTCCGGTCGACCCGACAAGGTACGGGGAGGCGGACCGGGGATGAAGGGTCTCCCGGTCCTCGGTTCCGGACGGGAGGCGGTCGGTCGACCGGGGGGCGGACCGGGGGCGGTGGGCAGCAAGAATGAGCGGGGAGGAGGAAACGCACTCGAGACTCGTGACCAGCCCCCCCGGGATGGCCTCCTGAGATACGCTCCCGTCACTCCCCGCTCGCGTGTCCGACGGTCGAGCCGCCGATGACACACTGCATATCTACGGGCGGAGGGGTCGGGAAGTCACTGTCAAATCGGTACGTTTTGAAAAAAAGTCCCGACGGCGCGACATTAGGCTGCGGGCTCGACCCGACTCTCCACGGAACGCCGTACCGACGTGACCCAGGACGCATCCACCGCCCCGTCAGCTTCCGGCCGCCCGCGCGTGGCGGCCGTGGTGGGGCTGACGCTGCTCGAGGTGATCCGCCACCAGGACCTGCCGACCGAGGTTCTCGAGGCCGAGAACCCCACCGTCACCATGCCGCGCCGCCTCGGTCTCAGCGACGTCATCGAGAGGCAGATCCGCGTCTACCGGGAGGACGTCCGCAAGGGTCGCAAGCACACCGACGCCGAGGTCGTCGATCTGGTCCGTCTCGTCATCCGGCGGCCCGACTCGGAGGAGGTGTTCTTCCGGGCCGGACGGGTGCTCGCCTCCAGGGACGGCGTGGACGCCCGGCGAGGCCCCGGCTGGAAGAAGCTCCTCCCCGAGACGCTCTCCTTTCTCCTGGCACGGCGCGCGGTCAAGCGGCGACTGCGAAAGCTGTTCGGCCGCACGGTCGGCGGGTTCGGCGACGGTCCGTTCACCCTGGAAGCGCGCGCCCACATCCTCATCGACAGCGACCCCGGGGGCGACGCCTGTGCGTTCGCGACGGGACTCTGCGAGGCGCTGGTCCAGCAGCACGCCGGGCGGGAGTGGCGGGTGGCCCACGCCCACTGTCAGGCGCGGGGTGACGCGGTGTGCCGGTGGACCGTGCTCGCCGAGGAGCGTGCGGGAGAGGCCGAGGCGGTGGGCGATCTCGTCCTGAATCCCGAGCCCGGATGAGGGGTACGCGGGCATCTCGGAGGCTCACGGACACGACCCATCCAGGATGCGCGCGATGCTCGGACGAGGGGACCAGGCACCCGACTTCACCCTACCCGCCGACGACGGCTCCGAGGTGAGCCTGTCGGACTACCGGGGCCGCAAGGTGCTCGTGTACTTCTATCCGAAGGACGACACGCCCGGGTGCACCGCCCAGGCGTGCGCCCTGCGCGACGACCTGCCGAGGTTCGACCGGGTGGACGTGGCCGTGCTCGGCATCTCCACCGACTCCCTGGAGTCGCACCGGAAGTTCCGTGACAAGTACGACCTCAACTTCCCGCTCCTGGCTGACGAGGACCACGCGGTGGCGGAGGCCTACGAGGTGTGGCAGGAAAAGAAGCTCTTCGGCCGGGAGTTGATGGGCGTCGTGAGGAGCACCTTCCTCGTCGACGAGGAGGGGAGGATCGAGGAGGCGTGGCGCGACGTGAACGCACGCAAGCACCTCGATATCGTAACCGGCTACCTCGACATCTGACGGGAGAGCCATGACGACCGCACTCTGGATCGCCGCCGTCGTGGCGGCGCTGGCGATCGGATGGGCCCTGGGGAAGCGGGGATCGTCGTCCCCGGCCCCGCGGGACCGTTCGGCCGAGGTGCTGCGCGCCCTCGCCTCCGACCTGGCCGAAGGCCGGAGACCCACCGCGGACCCGGCCGGGCCAGACGGCATGGCGGAGGTCGAGCGTGCCCTCACCGCCCACTGGGCGCCTCGCAACGAGGAGCGGGAGCAGGCGCTGCGGGAGGCGCTGGGCCGGGTGGCGGCGTTTCTCCGTGAGGGCGTCCGGGATCCTCTGCACGACTCGCTGGAACTGGACGAGACCGCCCGGCGGGAGGCCATCGAGACCGCCATCGGCGCGGTCCAGGACCTGGAGTTCTTCCTCCGGGAGCCGCTCACCCCCGACGAGACCTGGGACCTCACGTCCGTCGTCCAGCAGGTGACGCGGGAATTCACCCAGGACTGGGACATCGCCGTCCGTTTCCGGACCGAGCCGGGGGCGGTCCGGGCGCGCATCCACCGCGACACCTTCATGGACGCGGTCTATCTGCTCCTACACAACGCCGGGCAGTTCGGGGGCGAGCAGACGATCGACGTCGAGGTGAAGCAGGTGGACGGCGCGGCGGAGGTCGCCATCCGGGACCGCGGGCCCGGCTTCACCGACGAGGCGCTCCAGAAGGCCCACGACCTCTTCTACACCACCACCGAGACCGGCCTGGGCCTCGGGATTCCCTTCGCGCGCAAGATCGTCGAGAGCTTCGGTGGCTCCCTGGAGCTCCAGAACGTCGACGGGGGAGGGGCCCTGGTCCGCATGCTTCTTCCGACGGCCTGAGGGGGCGTGCCCGTGCGGCTCGCCTACTCGTGGGTCGGGGTGTCCGGAGGGCCGTCCCGCCGGACGGCGTACGCCCCCGCGACGCCCGTCACGACGAGGCAGAGACCCACCCAGCCGGCCGGAGTGAGACGCTGGCCCAGGAGCCAGGTCGCGAGGAGCGCCGCGACCACGGGCTCGAGGGTCGATCCGACGGAGGCGCGCCCCGCCTCGATCCGCCCCAGGGCGTCGTAGAAGAGGAAGGCGGCGAGGGCGATGGTGAGGAAGCCGAACGCCACCAGGATCGCCCACGTGCCCGGCGCACCCGGCAACCCGACGCCGTCGCCGAGGAAGGGGACCACGCCCGCCAGGATCACGCACGCTCCAGCCGTGGACCACAGCACCGTGGCCATCGACCCGTAGCGCGGCGCGGCGTCCCGGCCGAAGACGGTGTACCCGGCGTACGACGCGCCCGCCGTCGCGCCCCACGCCACCCCGCGGGTGGTCAGCTCCACGTCCACTCCGTAGGCACCGAGGACGGTCATCCACACGCCGACCACGGACAGCGCCGCGAGCGTCACTCGCCGCCACGACGGCCGCTCACCCAGGAGGGGACCGGCGACGGCGACGACGATGGCCGGAGCGAGGTAGAGGAGCGCCACCGTCGTGGGCACCCCCACCCGGTCGATGGCCACCTGGTACGCCACCTGGAAGAGCGCCGTCAGGCCGCCTC
Source organism: Gemmatimonadota bacterium (assembly GCA_050050315.1). GTDB lineage: Bacteria > Gemmatimonadota > Gemmatimonadetes > Longimicrobiales > Gaopeijiaceae > JASFUL01. The sequence continues at coordinate 13,705 of JASFUL010000002.1, read as the reverse complement.
CCACGCCGGCGAGATACGCGAGGCCTCCGAGGGGGACGGTGAAGGCACGGCGCTTCCAGAGCGCCGCCATCCCGGCGAGGAAGGCCACCCCCACGAGGGGCCGCAGGAGCGCGACACTCTCCGGCGACAGGCCCCGCCGGAAGAGGTGGACGCTGAAGATCCCGGACGAGCCCCACAGGACCGCCGCCGCCAGGACCTCGAGGTATCCAGCGAGGGAGCCGCGCGGATCGTCGGGGGTCACAGCCACCCGTACACGTGGTACAGCATGACGTAGACGACCACGCCCGTCACGGAGACGTAGAGCCAGATCGGATACGTCCAGCGGGCGAGCCGCGCGTGCTCGTGGAAGCGGCGCCGGTAGACCAGCCAGAGGAGCCTCAGCACGAGGGGCACGACCACGACCGCCAGCACCATGTGGCTGAAGAGGATGCCCAGGTAGACGATCTTCGCGGTCCCCGTTCCCGCGAAGCGATGGGTCCCGGTCAGGCTGAAACGGGCCACGTAGAACACCAGGAAGAGCCCCGACGCGGTCACGGCGCCGACCATGGCCCGGCGGTGCCGGTGGGCGTCGCGTCGCTTGATGAACCAGAGGCCCAGGAGCAGCAGCACGGTTGCCGACAGGTTGAACGTGGCGTTCACGGGGGCCAGGAGATCCCCGATCCGTTCGGCGCTCAAGCGCTCCTCCGGGCCGATGGGATGCGGATCCGGCGTACGAACGACGTGGCGCGGCTCACCTGGACGAGGCGGAGGCGCCGGCGGTCGGCGTGCCGGCCCGGCGGTCGGGAGCGACGGCCTCGCCGAGGAAGCCCCACGTCGACAGCACGGTGGTGACCGCCAGCAGGGACGCGGCCACCAGCGTGTGGAGGGACACCGGCGCCACGGACAGGATCGTCCATGCGGAGAGGAAGCCCAGGGCCACCTGCAGGAGCACGAGCCCCAGGGCGGCCCACGCGGCGGCCCGCAGGTGGGAAGCGGCCCCCCGCCGCGCCAACGTCACGGCGAGCCACGCGATCAGCGCGACGGCCACGAGCCCCACGACCCGGTGGAGCCACTGGACGCCCACCGCGTGGGACCAGGCGGGCGGCAGGAGTCCCCCGTTGCAGAGCAGCCCCCGCCCGCACGCCATGCCGGCCTCCGTGTGGCGGACCGCCGCCCCCAGGACGCTCTGCGCGAAGACAAGGCCGGCCGCGGAGACGCCCACGCGTCGAAGCGTGCGGCGCACCTCCGGCGCGAGGGCCGGACGGTCCCGGCGCCGGGGGGAGGTCGCCGTGGCCAGGACGGCGGCCAGGGCGAGGAAGAGGAAGGCGAGGCCCAGGTGCGTGGTCGAGACGGCGTCGGGCAGGCCCATGAGGACCGTGAGCCCGCCGAAGACCGACTGGACGAGGAGGAGCCCGATCCCGATCCAGCACGCCTTCACGACCCATCGCGCCTCGGCCTGACGGGACGCAAGCCAGGTGGCGAGGCCGAACATGAGGAGAAGTCCCCCCGCCACCAGCCGGTGGAGGTGCTCCCAGAAGATCCCACCCTCCATCTCGGGCACCATCGATCCGTAGCACGTGGGCCAGTCGGGACACGCCAGGGACGATTCGGTGGCGTGGACCACGCTGCCCAGGAAGAGGAGCACCAGCGTCCAGACGACGGTGACGACGAAGGCGCGGTGATGGGAGGCCTGGCGCACGGTCCGATCCGGCTGGTGTTCGACGGTCACGGGCTGCGGAGTCCGCGGGGTTCTTGGAGGCCCCGACGCAGGTCGGGTATGTTACTCCGTCCATGCCGCGCCGTTTCACCGGAGAGTCGACTCCGACGAGCATGTCCGAACCCAAGCCCAGCGCCTCCGAGACCCTGACCTTCCTGCGCCGTCTCGCGCCGCGGGTGAAGCCGTACTCCCGGGCCCTCGTCGGCGGCGCGGTCCTCCTGCTCGCGAGCACCGCGATCAGCCTGGCCTTTCCCCTCGTCGTCCGGGAGCTGCTGGACGCCGCCTTCCAGGTCGGCGACCGCTCGATGCTCGACGCGATCGCGCTGGGCCTCCTCCTCCTGTTCGCGGTGCAGGCGCTGCTCAACTTCAGCCAGAGCTACCTGACGGCTTCGGTGTCCGAGCGAGTGGTGGCGGACCTCCGGAAGGAGACGTTCAACGCCCTCGTCTGGCAGCCGCCGGGATACTTCGACGTCCGGCGGGTGGGCGAGCTCTCGAGCCGTCTGGCGTCGGACGCCGGGCTCATCCAGCAGGTCCTCCGCTTCGGGATCCCCGAGCTCACGCGGCAGGGCCTCTTCCTCGTGGGGGCGGCCCTGCTGGTCACGATCACGAACCCCCGCCTGACGGTGGTGGCGTTCGTGGCCATCCCGGTGGCCATCCTCACCGGGTGGTTCTTCGGCCGGCGGGTGCGGCGGATCAGCACGGGCATCCAGGACACGCTGGCCGGTGCCGTCGCCCGGGCCGAGCAGGTCTTCAGCCAGATCCGGACGGTGCAGAGCTTCACCCGGGAGCGGTGGGAGGGGGCGCTCTTCGGAGAGGACGTGGACCGCACCCGGGACGAGGGGCTGCGTCGCGCCGTGGCGCGGGCGTCTCTCACCGGCGCGGTGACCTTCGCCGGATTCGGGGCCATCGTGGCGGTGATGTGGCAGGGTGGCCGCCTGGTGCTGGCCGGGGAGCTGTCGCCCGGGACGCTCGTGGCCTTCCTCCTGTATGCCGTCTTCATCGCGGGCGCCATCACGTCGCTGGCGGGCTTCTGGGGCAACCTCCAGGAGGCCGCGGGAGCCGTCCGGCGGATCTTCCAGATCCTAGACGCGCCGCGGGAGCTGGCCTCGCCGGCCTCGCCCCTCCCGCTTCCCGAGCCCCTGCGGGGCGTCGTGCGGTACCACGACGTGACCTTCCGTTACGGTCCGGACATGCCGCGGGTGCTCCGGGGCATCGACCTCACGCTCGAGGAGGGAGAGACGGTGGCCCTCGTCGGCGCGTCGGGGGCCGGAAAGAGCACCACGGCCGCCCTGCTGCCGCGGTTCTACGACGTGGACTCGGGCACGGTGACCCTCGACGGGGTCGACGTCCGGGACGTGGACCTCCACGACCTGCGGCGGGGCATCGGGCTCGTGCCGCAGGAGCCCATGCTCTTCGCGGGGACGGTGGCGGAGAACATCCGGTACGGCGATCCGGAGGCGGACGACGACGCGGTGGTGGAGGCGGCGAAGGGAGCCAACGCCCACGCCTTCATCGAGAGCTTCCCCCACGGTTACGACCAGCGGGTGGGGGAGCGCGGCGTCACGCTGAGTGCCGGACAGCGACAGCGCATCGCCATCGCCCGGGTCATGCTGGCGCGGCCGCGGGTGCTCATCCTCGACGAGGCGTCCAGCTCCCTGGACGCCGAGAGCGAGCGGCTGGTGCAGGACGCCCTCGACCACCTGATGGAGGGTCGCACCACGCTGGTGATCGCCCACCGTCTGAGCACCGTCATCCGGGCCGATCGGATCGTGGTCCTCGAGGACGGCCGCATCGAGGACGAGGGGAGCCACGCCGAGCTGCTGGGGCGGAGCCCCACCTACGCCCGCCTCTACCGACGTCAGTTCGAGGACGCGCTGGCGACGACCGACCAGGGCGGGTGATCCCGCCGGTCCGCGGTGCTCCCGGCCGCGAACGGCGCCCTTGACCTGAACGGCTCAGTGTTGATAGAGTCATTACCTGAACCGTTCAGGTAAGAGCGCCGCCCCCTCCACGGAACCGGACATGACCCGACCGTCCCTCGACGTGCTCCAGGGAACCCTGGAGCTCCTCGTCCTCAAGACCCTCGGGGCCGGCGGCGAGATGCACGGATTCGCGATCCTCGAATGGATCCGCTCGTCGACCGACGACGAGCTGGTGGTCGAGGACGGGGCTCTCTATCACGCCCTCCACCGCATGCGCGACCGGGGATGGTTGGAGAGCGAGTGGGGGGTCTCCGAGAAGGGTCGCCGGGCGCGCTACTACCGCCTGACGTCGGCGGGGCGGAAGGCGCTCCACGACGAGGACGAACGGTGGGAGCGGTACGTGGAGGCGGTGGCGAAGATCGCCGGGGGCAGGGCTCCGGCCTGAGGGGAGGGGCGGTGGACGCGAAGGGTCCGGTACGGAGGCTGTTCCGGCTGGGGGTCGGGGAGCCCGGTCCCGCCGAGGCGGTGACGTGGGAGATCGAGCACCACCTGGACGAGACGGTCGAGCGACTGGTGGAGGAGGGCTGGGATCCGGACGAAGCACGGCGCGAGGCCGAGCGGAGATTCGGACGGGAACGGTACGGGCCGCGGCTGCGGCGCATGGAGCGGAGGAGGAAGACGATGAGGAAGACCACGAGGGGATGGACGCTCCTCCGGGAAGGGCTGCACGGCACGCTGCGCGGCCTGAGGCAGCGACCGGGCTTCGTGGCGGGGGTGGTGGCGACGCTGGCGCTGGGCATCGGCGCGAACGCGGCGATGTTCGGGATCGTCGACCGGCTGCTGCTGCGCCCCCCGGCCCACGTCCGGGACCACGAGGAGGTCCGGCGCGTCATCATGGCCCGGGACGACTGGGTGGGGCCGACGATCACGTACCCGGACTTCGTGGACCTGCGGTCCGTGGGGGGCTTCGAGGGCGTCGCGGCCTTCACGCCGACCCGGGAGATGACGTCCGGGAGCGGGCCCGACGCGTCCCGTCTCCAGGCCACCCTCGTGTCGCACGAGTTCTTCCCGCTGCTGGGCGCCCGCCCGGTCCTCGGGCGCACCTTCACCGCCGAGGAGGACCGCCCGGAGGCCGACCCCACCGTGGTGCTCGGCCACGAATACTGGGAGAGCGCGTTCGGCGCCGACCGCGACGTCCTGGGGCGGAGCCTCGAGCTCGCCGGGGACCGCTACACCATCATCGGCGTGGCGCCTTCCGGCTTCACCGGGGTCGGGCTGGAGCGGGTGGACGCGTGGCTTCCCATCGAGACTGCCCAGGCGCTCGCGCGAGGTGACACCCGGTGGAAGGACGGGGAGCAGGCACGGGGCCACTGGTGGATGGCGGCCGTGGCCCGGCTCGGAGACGGGGTGACGGCGGCGGCCGCCGCGGAGGAGGCCACCGGGGTGTCGCGCAACGCCCGCAGGGAGGACCTCGAGCGTGGGCGGTGGGAGGCCATGGACATCCGGCTCTGGCCGCTCATCGCGGCCCAGGGGCCCGAGGCGTCGGCGGAATCCCGGGTGGCGAAGTGGCTCGGCGGGGTCTCGCTGATCGTGCTGCTGATCGCCTGCGCGAACGTGGCCAACCTCCTCCTGGCCCGGGGCGCCCGGCGGCGGCGGGAGGTGGCCGTGCGACTGGCTCTCGGTGTGTCCAGGGGACGCCTGGTGGGCGCGGCCATGCTCGAGTCCGTGCTCCTGGCCCTCGGCGGCGGGGCGGTGGGACTGCTGCTCGCGCGCTGGGGGGGAGAGGTGCTGCGGCGCGTCCTCCTCTCCGGCGTCCACTTCCCCGGGAACGCCCTGGACGCCCGAGTGGTCGGCTTCACGGCGGTGGTGTCCGTGCTGGCCGGCCTGCTGGCCGGCCTCGGGCCCGCCCTGCAGAGCACCCGGCTGGACCTGTCGGGGGACCTGAGCGAGGGTCGAAGGGGGAGCTCGCTGCGGCGCTCGCGGGCCCGGGGTGGCCTCATCGTCGCGCAGGCGGCGCTGACCGTCGTGTTGCTCGTGGGGGCGGGGCTCTTCGTGCGGAGCCTCGAGCACGTGCGGAGCCTCGACCTGGGCCTCGACGTCGATCGGGTGGCGCTGTCCCGGCTCGAGCTCGTCGACGACGACACGCCGGTCCAGGAGCGGAACGACGTCTACCGCGCCGCCCTCGAGCGCGTGGCGGCGCTGCCGGGCGTGGCGTCGGCGACGGCGACCAACGCCCCCTTCCAGTGGGGCTTCGCGGGCCCGCTCGAGGTGCCCGGCGTCGACTCGATCCCGCGCTTGCCGGGCGGAGGGCCCTACTACTACGCCGTGACCCCGGGCTACTTCGAGACCCTGGGGCTCGACGTCGAGCGCGGCCGGGCGTTCGACGGGACGGACGGCGCCACCGCTGCGCCCGTGGCCCTGGTCAGCCGCACGATGGCCGAATCCCTCTGGCCCGGGGGCGACCCGCTGGGCCGCTGCCTGCTCGTGGGGCGCGACGCCGAGACGTGCACGACGGTGGTGGGAGTGGTGGAGGACGCCTCCCGCGGCTCCATCGAGACCGAGCCGTACATGGCGTACTACCTTCCCGTCGAGCAGACCGACATGCGGCTGAACGGTCTCTACGTCCGCGCGTCGGGGGACGTGGACGAGGTGCTCGAGGCCGCCGCCGGGGTGCTGAGGACCTTCTCGCCCCGCGTCCGGTGGGCCACCGCCAGCACGCTCCGGGAGATCCTCGACCCCCAGGCCCGGTCCTGGACGCTGGGCGCCACGATGTTCACCGTCTTCGGTCTGCTCGCCCTGCTCGTGGCGGCCGTCGGACTCTACAGCCTGCTGGCCTTCGAGGTCGCCCAGCGGACCCGGGAGATGGGGATCCGCAGCGCGCTGGGCGCGGGCCGCACTCGCCTCCTCGGCGACGTCGTGACGGAGGGCGTGCGCCTCATCGGGCTCGGAATCCTCCTCGGACTGGCCACGGCGTGGTTCGTGGCCCCGCGGGTCGAGGAGCTCCTCTTCGACGTTCCCGCCCGGGACCCGGCCGTGCTGCTCCTCGTGACGGGGGTCCTGGCCGGAACGGCGGTGCTGGCGAGCTTCGTGCCCGGGCTGCGGGCCACTCGCGTCGATCCCGCGGGAGCGCTGCGGGCCAGCTGAGGAGGGCGCCGTGTCCAACGCACGACGCCCGTGCCATTGACCGGGGGCCGGGGTGCGGCCCACCCTGATCGGACCGCACCTCGTCCCCCGCGCCCGGCGGTCCCATGGCATCTTCCGAGCGGAAACGCCGCTCTCGCGGCCACACCCTGGTTCCCGACGCGCTGAACGCCCTGAACCCGGTGCACCGGCTGCGGGTCATGGGGCGCTTCGTCCGCCGGCAGAGCAAGAAGCCGGGGAGCGCTCCCGGAACGCTGATCCACACCGGCGTCCGGAAGGTCGAAGAGATCCGGATCCGCCTCTTCGACTACGACGAGGAGGACGTGCACGAGTCGTTCCTGGACGACATCCGGGACGTCTGGGACCTGCGGGACACGCCGACGACCACCTGGGTCAACGTGGACGGCCTGCACGAGGTGGGGGTCATCGAGGCCGTGGGGCAGCACTACGGCATCCACCCCCTGATCCTCGAGGACATCCTGTCCGTCGGGCAGCGGCCGAAGATGGAGGAGCACGAGGGATACCTCTTCCTGGTCCTGCCGATGCTGGCGTGGAGCGCCGAGGCCGCCGCGGTGGAGGAGGAGCAGCTCTCGCTGATCCTCGGCCGCGGGTGGGTCTTCACCTTCCAGGAACGGCCCGGAGACGTCTTCGAGCCGGTCCGCGAGCGGATCCGGACGGCCAACAGCCGGCTCCGCACCCGGGGTGCGGACTACCTGGCGTACGCTCTGATCGACGCGGTGGTGGACCGCTACTTCGGGATCCTGGAGAAGATCGGAGAGGTGACCGAGGAGCTCGAGCTGGAGGTGCTGGAGGACCCCTCGCAGCCCACGATGGAGCGGCTGCACCGGCTCAAGCGGGAGATCCTGGTCGTGCGCCGGGCGGTGTGGCCCCTGCGGGACGTCTCCAACTCGCTGATGCGCGCCGAGTCCGAGTTGGTCGACCCCCAGACCCGGGTCTTCCTGCGGGACGTCCACGACCACACCTTGCAGGTGATCGACACCGTCGAGAGCCTCCGCGACGTGGTCGGCGGGACCATCGACCTCTACCTGTCGCAGGTCGGGCACCGCCAGAACGAGATCATGAAGGTGCTGACCGTGATGGCCTCGATCTTCATCCCGCTGACCTTCCTGGCCGGGATCTACGGGATGAACTTCGAGCACATGCCCGAGCTGGTCCTGCCGTGGGCCTACCCGACGCTCCTCGGGGTGATGGTGCTCGTGGCCCTTCTGATGCTCCTCTACTTCAGGAGGAAGGGCTGGCTGTGACGCGGCCCGGGGCCGGCTCCTCCACGCCCGCCGGCTCCTCGCCGACCTCCTTCCCGGTCGCGGAGCTCATCATCGGGCGCACTCCGTAGATGTCGTCGAGGGGCACCATCCACGCCCCCTCGAGCCAGCCGAAGCGCCCGTCCATGGCCTCCCGGGCCACCGTGTAGGTCACCGCGTCGTCGTTGTCGAACAGCGCGTCGAAGCGCGCCTGGATCCGTCTCCGGGCCCTGCGGCAGAACAGGTCGGCGAGGGTCGTGGCCGACACGTCGCCGGGCGAGGCTTCCACGAGCTGGCGGGCGTGGATGCAGGCCGCCGTCATGACGAAGAGCTCCGCGCCGATCTCCACGATCCGTCCCAGAACGGCCTGTTTCTTCTCGAGGCTGGGCCCGAAGCGTACCATCGCGGTGAAGATCGAGCGCGACAGCCTGCGGGCCGTACGGTCCATCCACCGCATGTGGCCGGCGAACGGACCCCAGCCGGAGTAGCGGGGCCACATGCTCCAGCCGAGGAATCGCGATGGGTACCACCAGGCGTAGTGGAGGCCCGCCCTCACCAGGCCCGCGAGTCGCGTCCCGAGGGAGGCCCGCGGGTCGATCATGTCCCCCCCCACCTTCAGGTGCATGTCCACCGCCTCGCGGGCGATGAAGAGGCGCATGATCTCGCTCGAGCCCTCGAAGATCAGGTTGATCCGGAGGTCCCGGACCATCCGCTCCACGGGGTAGGGTCGCTCGCCCCGCGTCTTCAGCGAGTCGTGGGTTTCATACCCCCGGCCGCCCCGGATCTGGAGCGCGTCGTTGGCGACGTCGAACGCCTTCTCGGTGTTCCACATCTTCGCGATGGCCGCCTCGAGGCGGATGTCGAAGGTGCCGGCGTCGGCCATCTGGGACGTGACCTCGGTCACCGCGTCCATGGCGAAGGCGTCGGCCGCCATCCCGCCGAGCATCTGGGCGATGGCGTCGTGCTTCCCGATGGGCTGGCCCCACTGGACCCGCTCGGCGCCCCACTTGCGGCTGATCTCGAGGGAGGCCTTCCCGGCCGCGCTGCAGAAGGCGGGCAGCGAGAGGCGTCCGGTGTTGAGCGTCACGAGCGCGAGCTTCAGGCCCTTGCCCTCCTGCCACAGCAGGTTCTCCCGGGGGACCTTCACCCCCTCGAAGCGGAGCACGCCGTTGCTGATGGCCCGGAGTCCCATGAACTGGCTCTCGTGGACCACGGACACGCCGTCCCAGGACGTCTCGACGATGAAGGCGCTGATGGGCCTCCTGCCGCGCCCCGAACGGTCGGGTGTGCGCGCCATCACCACGATGATGTCGGCCCGGGGGCCATTGGTGCACCACAGCTTCTCGCCGTCGAGGATCCAGTGCTCCCCGTCCTCCGAGAGCTCGGCCGTGGTGGACATGTTCGCCGGGTCCGAGCCCACGTCCGCTTCGGTGAGCGCGAAGGCGCTGAGCTCTCCGGCGGCCAGCCGGGGCAGGTACGCCTCCTTCTGTGCGTCGGTGCCGAAGAGGAGGAGCGGCCCGGGGACCCCGATGGACTGGTGCGCCGAGAGGAACGCCCCGGTCGAGCCGCAGCGGGAGGAGACGATGCAGAGGGCGCGATTGTAGGTCACCTGGTGGAACCCGAGGCCGCCGTACTCCTGCGGGATCTTGATGCCGAACGCCCCGAGCTCGGCCAACCCGTCGATCACCGACTGGGGGACGTGCCCTTCCCGGTCGAAGCGGTCGCCGTCGATGTGCTCGAGCGAGAACGCCTCGAGCTTCTCGAGCCACGCCTCCGCCCGGCGCCGCTCGTCCGGGCTCGCCTCGGGAAGGGGGTAGAGGAGCGCCGGGTCGAAGTGGCCCTCGAAGAGCCGGCGTGCGAAGCTGCGCTTCTCCCATTCCTCCTCGCGCGCGGCCTCGGCGACCTGTCGGGACTCCTGCTCGTTCGCGAGGGTGTCGTACTTGGCCATGGGATGTCCTCGGCTGGCGCGGACTTCGGGCGACGCCGGCCTCCCCGGGGGACGTCGCGACGCCGGTCTGTCGGGCCATACACCGGATCGGGGGGGGCGGTGCCCGGGACCGACGATCCCCACGAAGGGGGCTCTTGGGGAGTCCCGCAACCCTCGTCAGTCGGCTTCGAGGAACTCCACGATCTCGTCGCCCCGGCGCTCGGCGTCCTCCTCGCCGATCTCCATGAGGGCCCGGAGGTAGTCGGGCTGGAAGAGGATGAGGCTCAGGAAGTCCGGGCTCTCCGTGTCGCGGGTGCCCAGGCCGCGCAGGAGGAAGCGGAAGCTCCCCGGAAGCTGCGGCTCGTACCCCCGGGCGAGCCTCCCCAGGTCCCGCGAAGGACGCAGGGTGAGGAGCCGGATCTGCCGGAGCCCGCCCCGCTGGTCCGGGGGGAGCCGTCGGACGAGCCGATTGATGCGCTCCAGGCGCACGGCGTCGGCGTCCAGCAGATCCAGGAAGATCGAGTTCATGAGCACGCCGACCACCTGGGCCGGCGGTGGGTAGCCGTCGACCACCGGCCTGGCGGCCTCGGCGCTGCTGCGATCGTAGCGGGTGGACACCGCGACGATCCGGTCGGCGCCGAGGTGCAGGACGGGCGAGAGCGGGGCCGTCAGCCGCATGCCGCCGTCGCCGTACCATCCTCCTTCCACCTCCACGGCCGGGAAGAAGAGGGGAAGGGCGGTGGACGCCATGATGTGTTCGACGGTCAGTCGGGTCTTCCGGGCGATCCGACGCGGGCGCTCCCACTCGTCGATGTCCTGGCCCTGGACCCAGGTGACGGATTGCCCGGTCTCGTAGCTGGCCGTACTCACCGCCACGGCCCGGAGCCGCGCGGCGTCGAGATTGTAGCCTATTCCGGTGAGCTCGCCGTCCACCGCGTGCAGCGCCTCGGTGAGGAAGTCCCGGAGCGGCTCGGTGTCCACCAGGCCGCGGATCCGGGTGTGCCCGGCCCCGCCCGAGAGAAGCTGCGCTCCCCAGCGCCACACGTTGCGGGCGAGGGAGATTCCGCCGACGCGGAAGATGTCCTCGACCCGCAGGTCTCCCCACAGGTGCGAGAGCTCGTCCACCGCCTGCAGGAAGGTGCCGTGGTGGGAGGCGAGGTGGGCGGCGTTGATGGCCCCGGCGGAGACCCCGGTCAGGTAGGGGATCCGCATGTGGGGGTAGCGGCGCGCGAGACAGCGGAGGAAGCCGACCTGGTAGGCGGCCCGGGCGCCGCCGCCTCCCATCACGACACCGAAGTCACGGGGGCCGGCGTCGCCCTCGCGGGCGTCCGCCCGAGCGCGCAACGTGAGGGGTGGAGCGAGGGGTGGAGCGTGCGGCTCTGGATCCTCCATGGCGCTCCTCGGGAAGGGTCCTGCGACCGCGAGGCTCGGACACGCCGCATCATCGTCCGGGCGGGCCGGCCCGTCAACACGGGCTCGCCCTCATCCGGCGCTCCTCGGGGCCGGGGCTCGAGATCGCGCTGGACCGATCGGACGGGAGCCCGGTAAGATCGTACCGCTCGTCCGGATCCCACCGACTCCAGAACGGAAGCCTGCGACATGAAGGGAACACTCCGCGCCCTCGGGGCGGGTGTCGTTCTCGTGGCCGGGCTGCTCTCCGACCCCGGAGAGCTGGCTGCCCAGTACGACGCTCCGCCACCGCCCGCCGCGTACGCGATCCAGAACGCTACCGTCGTGACGCCCGACGGAACCCGGACGGCGGGCGTCGTGCTCGTCGTTCGCGACGGCCGGGTGGAGACCCTCTCACCGGGAGCGGAGGTCCCCGCCGACGCCGAGATCCTGGAAGGCGATTCGCTCTTCGTCTATCCGGGACTCGTCGATGCCGTGGCGGAGGTGGACGTCGAGTTTCCCGACGCGGCCGACGACGGGGACGACGTGCTGGCGTGGGATCCCCCGCGGTCGGCCTCGGGCTTCCTGCCCCATCGCGAGGTGTCGCATCACCTGGCCGCCACCGGCGAGGACGTGGCCGATCTCCGGGCCCACGGGATCGTCGCCGGGCTGGTGCACCCCGACGGGGGGATGGCTCCCGGCCAGCCGGCCGTGGTCCTGCTGCGCGCCGACGCGGACGCTCCGTGGGAGCTCGTGACGGCCGAGAGCGCCGGACTCACGATGTCCTTTCAGCAGGCGGCCGGAGTCTATCCCTCCCAGCTGTTCGGCGTCATCGCCTACCTGCGGCAGGCCTTCTTCGATGCCGAACGGTACGGGACGATCCGGGCCGCGTACGCCCGGAGCACGGACGGAATGACGGCGCCCTCCTGGGATCCCGACTACGAGGCGTTGCGGACGGCCGCCACCGGCGCCGCGCCGGTCTTCTTCGAAGCGGACTCGGACGAGGACATCCGCCGCGTCCTGAACCTGGCCGACGAGCTCGGCTTCCAGCCGGTGATCGTGGGCGGGACCGAGGCGTGGAAGCTGGCCGACGAGCTGGCCGAGCGGGACGTGACGGTCCTCGTCACCACCGACTTCCCGGACCCGGACGAGTGGGATCCCGAGGCCGACACGATCGACGCGGAGCTCGAGCCGGACGCGGCCCGGGAGAAGGAGCGCATCGTGGCCGCCTGGTCGAACGCCGGCCGCCTCGAGGCCGCGGGCGTGACGTTCGCGCTGACGTCGGCCGGCGGCCAGGGTGACCTGCTCGAGGGCGCCCGCAAGGCGGTGGAGCACGGGCTCTCCCGGGAGGGCGCCCTCCGTGCCCTGACCCGCGTGCCGGCGGGCATGCTGGGGCTGCCCGCCCTGAGCCGGGTGGTCCAGGGTGGCGGAGCGACCTTCCTGGTGGCCGACGGAGATCTCCTCGACGAGGGGACCGGCGTCGTCTACACCTTCGTGGAGGGCGTGCTGGAGAAGGGCGAGGCGTCCGGTGGCGGGGGCGGAGGCGAGGCGCCCGCCTCCGACGTCAGCGGCGCGTGGGAGGGCACCGTCGGCGCCCAGGGCATGGACATCGGCCTGACCATGACCCTCACCATGGAGGCGGACGGCTCCCTCAGCGGCACGATGGTCGCCGAGGGACAGGGCGAGGCGCCGGTCTCCGGATCGGTCTCGGGTCGCGACGTGACCCTGATCATCGAGGCCGAGGGGATGCCCGAGCCCATCCGGCTGACGGGGACCCTGTCGGAGGACGGGACGACCATCACCGGCGGAGGATCCACCGTGATGGGGGACATGCAGTTCAGGGTGACGAAGAGCCCGGGCTCCGCGGGCGCGGTCCGCTCGTGGGCGGACCTGTTCGGTGGAACGAGGACGAACGAGACGGGAGGTGCACGATGAGCCCCATCGGGACGCTCGCGCGGACGACGCTGAGGGTCGCGGTCGTCGCGGCGCTCGCCGCCGGCACGACCGGGCTCCGGCCGGCCGTGGCCGGAGCCCAGGAGTGGGAGCCGCAGATCCCGGAGGGGACGGGGAGCTACCCCACCGGCGCGCTCCTCATCCAGGACGTCGACTCGGTGTGGACGGCGGCCGACGGCGGCGCCGCGCAGATCCTCGAGAACGTCGACATCCTGATCGTCGACGGCGTGATCCGGGAGATCGGGCCGGACATCGCCCCCCGGGAGGGGGTCGAGGTGATCGACGGACGGGGGATGCACGCGATCCCCGGCCTGGTCGACGAGCACTCGCACACGGCCATGGTGGCCACGAACGAGTTCACCGCCCCCATCGTCCCCGAGGTCCGGGTGATGGACGCCCTGGACCCGGACGCGTT
>JASFUL010000001.1:0-48078 GCA_050050315.1 Gemmatimonadota bacterium | reverse complement strand
AGGGTTTCCGGGACGTCCCGCAGCCAGTAGGTCATCACGGCCCCGAAGGGCGGGTTGGGGGCGGTGTAGTCGTCGCTGCCGAGGGTCGGCTTGCCCCGGGCCTGCATGGGGATGTTGGGCACGTACCACCAGGGGTCCCGGATCGGCATCAGGGTGGCGTCGGCCTCCAGCGCGCTCGCGGCGATCTCCCGCAGCGGGGAGTAGTCGTCCAGCACCCAGAACCCCCGGCCGAAGCTGGCGCCCACCAGGTCGCCGTCCCGCCGCTGCAGCTTCAGGTCGCGGAACGCGATGGTCGGCACGCCGGCCCCGAGCTCGTGCCAGCTCGCGCCCCGGTCGGGCGTGAAGTAGAGGCCGTACTCGGTGGCGGCGAACAGGAGGTCGGGGTCCACGTGGTCCTGCTGCACGGCCCACACGATCGTCCCGCCGGGCAGGTCGCCGGCGATCGAGCGCCACGTCCGCCCCCGGTCGCCGCTCTCGAACACCAGGGGCCGGTAGTCGCCCAGCTTGTGGGCGTCGGCCACGGCGAACACGGTGCCGGCGTCGTGGAGCGACGCCTCGACGTCGTTCACGAACGCCAGCTCGGGGGTGTCCGGCAGCGCGGCGGCCCGACGCCACCCGGCGCCTCCGTCCTCGCTCACCTGGATCAGGCCGTCGTCGCTCCCCACGTAGAGCACCCCCTCCGCGACGGGCGACTCGGAGATGGCCGTGAGCGTGGCGTACTGCGACATGGCCCCGAGGTCGAAGAGCGCGTCGACGCTCCGCACGCGGTCCATGTAGGGCAGCTCGTAGCGGTTCCGGTTCCGGGTGAGGTCGCCGCTCACCGGGGTCCACGAGTCCCCACGGTCGTCGCTCCGCCACAGTCGCTGCGAGGCGAACCAGAGCCGGTGGGGGTCGTGGGGGCTCACCAGGATCGGCGCGTCCCAGTTCCAGCGCTCGGCGGGATCGCCGGGAGCGGGCTGGGGCTGGATGCTCAGCGCCTCGTCGCTCCGGCGGTCGTACCGGAAGAGGTTGCCCACCTGGGTCTCGAGATAGAGGACGTCGGGATCCTCCGGGTCGATGGCGACCCCGTACCCGTCGGCACCCATGGGCACCGTCCAGTCGCGGTTCCGGACTCCTTCGACGTTCGTCGTGCGGACGGGCCCGACGAGGGTACCCAGGTCCTGGGCCCCCCCGAGGATGTCGTAGTAGGGCGACCGGCTGCTCAGCGCGAGCTTGTAGAATTGGGAGATCGGCAGGTTGGGAAAGTGCCGCCAGGTGGAGCCCTCGTCGAACGACTCGTACAGGCCGCCGTCCGTCCCGGCCAGGAGGTGGCGCCCGTCGGCCGGGTCGATCCAGAGGGCGTGGTTGTCGCTGTGGGCCTCGCTCCCCGTGCCGAGGTAGTCGAAGGTGGTCCCGCCGTCGCGGGTGACCTGGATGAAGACGTCCATCTGGTAGACGACGTCGGCGGCGACGGGGGAGGCTTCGATCTCCTGGTAGTAGTGGGGCCCGGTCCCTCCCGAGACGTACGAGCTCGTCTTCCGCCAGCTCTCGCCCCGGTCGTCGGAACGGTAGAAGCCCCGCTCGGGAGGCTGCGCCTCGACGGTCGCGTACACCCGGTCGGGATCCGCCGGCGTGACCGCCAGCCCGATCTTCCCCACGTCGCCCGATGGCAGCCCGGTCTCGACTCGCCGCCAGGTCGCGCCCCCGTCCGTGGACTTCCAGATGCCCGAGGACGGCCCCCCGGCCAGGAAGCCCCACACGTGGCGCCGGCGCTGGTAGGCCGCCGCGTAGAGCACGTCCGGGTCGGTGGGGTGACGCTCGAGATCAGTGACGCCCGTGTCCTCGTCGATCTCCAGCACGGCCTCCCAGGTCTCGCCCCCGTCGGTCGTCCGGAAGACGCCGCGCTGACCGCCCGGGGACCAGAGGGGACCCTCGGCGGCCACCAGGACCACGTCTCCGTCCCGAGGATCCACGAGGATGCGCCCCACGTGCTCCGACCGCTCCAGCCCCGCACGCCGCCACGTCCGGCCCGCGTCCCCGCTGCGGTACACGCCGTCCCCCCACGCCACGTGACGACCGCTCACGTTCTCGCCCGTCCCGAGCCAGACGACGTCGGGGTTGGAGGGATCCACCGCGACGGTCCCGAGGGAGTACGACGACCGGTCGTCGAAGACGGGCGTCCAGGTGATCCCGGCGTTCACCGTCTTCCAGAGGTTCCCCGACCCCACGGCGACGTACCACGTGCTCGGGTCCGCGGGGCTCACGGCGATGTCGGCGATGCGACCGCCCATGACGGCCGGACCGATCCCCCGCAGCCGGAGCCCCGAGAGCGCCCGGTCGACGTGCGCTGCGCCGGGGGATTCCGGGGACTGCGCCCCGCCCCCGGCGGGTGCGGCGACCGCCGCCAGGAGCAGGAGGACGAACGTCGACATCCGGACCCTCGTATCCATCGCGCGCCTCACGTTCCGCCGTACCACTCGTAGCCCTGGTCGCTCCAGTAGCCGCCGTTGGCCGCGGGCATGAACACCACCCGGGTCAGGTACTTCACGTTCTTGTAGCCGAGCTTCGCGGGCGAGTGCAGCCGCGCGGGCGCCCCGTGCATCGCCCCGAGGAGGTTTCCCTCCCACCCGTAGGCGACCAGCGTCTGGGGGTGGAGGGCGCTCTCCAGGTCCCAGCTCTCGTGGTAGCCCGAGTCGAACGACTCGAAGTCCACGAACGCGGCGTCCGACCTCACGCCGGCGGCGTCGGCCAGCTCGCGGAGGCGGACCCCCGTCCACTCGGTGACGGCCATCCACCCCTCGACGCAGTAGTGGTTCACCCGCTGGGTCACCGACGGGAGCCGCTGGAGCTCGTCGAGGGAGAGTCGGAGCGGTCGATCCACCAGCCCCGTCACCTCGAGGCGCCAGCGACCCCGTTGCGCCTCGTCCCAGACGGGTACGCTGCGCGACACGTAGTAGGCGGGCAGCGCGCGTCCGGCCAGGGGGTAGTCCTCGGCCACGTCGATGGCCGTGTGGCGCGTCAGGATCCGCTCGATCTTCTCGTTCTGGCGCTGGGCGAAGTCGAGCAGCGGACGAGCGGCGCGGGGACCGCGGGAGTCACACCCGGCCAGGAAGGCCGAAAAGGACATGCCGCCGAGGGCCAGGAACTTCCTCCGGTCCATCATGGCTTCTCCGTCCGCGCGTCGACGTCGGGGGCGGCGTCGGTGGGCGAGGCGTCGTCGGGGGCGGCGTCGGAAGCCGCGGGCTCGGAGGGAGCGTCTCCCCCGGGACCGCCTGGCCCGACCTCCCGGCCCTCCCGCGCCGGCGCCTTCCCGAGGTTCACGAACGGCCGGGCGTTGCGGGCGGCGGGAGAGCGCGACTCGTCGTACCCGCCGGTGATCATGGCCCTCATGGACCACGGATCCACGCTGATCACCATGAAGACGTGCACCAGCGAGAACGCCACGAGCGCGAGCATGGCGACGAAGTGCCAGTACCGGGCCCAGACGTACCCGCCGAAGACCCCGGTCAGCCAACCGAGGGAGGTGGGTTTCCAGATGGCCAGGCCGGTCAGCACGGCCACGACGCCCACGAGGGGCATGGCGAAGTACGAGAGCCGCTGGAGGGCGTTGTGCTTGGCCTGGGGCGGATGGTCGGGACGGAGGAAGAGGTAGAACCGGGTCATCTGCCACGCGTCGCGCAGGTCCCCGCGGCGAGGGGTGACCGTGCGCCATTCGCCGTGCAGGTACAACCAGCCCAGGTAGAGCAGGCCGTTGACCACCAGCACCCACATCATGGCGAAGTGCCAGTTGCGCGCGCCGGCCAGCCAGCCCCCGAAGGTGAGCCAGTCCGGGATGGACCGCCCCTCGAACGGATAGCAGCAGAAGGTCCCGCCCCGGGGCGCGAAGCGGGGATAGGCGTTGAAGATCCGGAGACCGCTGGTCACCATGATCGTCAACGCCACCACGTTCACCCAGTGGGTGACGCGGACGACGAGGTGATGTCGCTTCACCGGAGGGGGCCCCGCGGTCGTCGACGTCGTGGTCCCGACGACCGCAGCGGACCCCCCGGGGCCGGGCTCACCGCCCTCCGGACATCCCTCCGGTGGTGTCCTCCATCATTTCTTCGGGCATGCCCTGCATGGTGTCGGGCATCATGGTGTCGCCCATCTCGCCCTCTTCCATCATGCCGCCGGCGGAGTCGACCATCTCCGACTCCATCTCACCCATCTCGCCCGTGTCCGCCTCGTCCGCGCCGCCACAACCGAGAGCGAGAGCGGTGAGACCGGCAAGGAGCATCGATGCGCGGATCTTCATGGGTCCTCCGTGCGTGGATTCACGGGAAGGTGCGCGAGCCCCGACGCGGGGCAGGGGTAGGATGGGGGTGCGGCACGGCGTCCGCAACAGGGAGCCCCCGGACGCGCCCCACCGGTTCGTGCAAGGATGACGTCAGGGAGGCGGGCCGTCCGGAGGGTCCACCTCCGAGAGGATCTCGGCCGTGTGCTCGCCGACGGCGGGCGGAGGCCGACGGACCGGCGCGCGGCGCCCGTCCCAGCGCGGAGGCGCCGCGACGTCGACGTAGCTTCCCCGGGGCCATCGTTCGCTCGCCGGAGCGTCGCGGAGCATGCCCGAGGCTCGCACCTGGACGTCCCGGACCACCTCTCCCACGTTCTGGATCCTGGCGCACGGGACGGACGCGTCCCGCAGCGTCTCCAGCAAGGCGTCCGGGGCGTGCTCCCGGGTGCGCGCCGACAGCGCGACCACCAGCTCGTCCCGGCGCTCGACGCGCATGGGATTCGTCGCGTAGCGCGGGTCGGCGGCCAGCCCGGGCACCCCGAGGGCCGCGCACAGGCGCCGGAACGTGGCGTCGTTGCCGGCGGCGATCATCACGAAGCCCTCCCGGGTCGGGAAGGCCTCGTACGGCGCGATCATCCCGATCCCCGTGCCCGAGAGACCCGGAACGTCCCCGCTGGCGAGGTGGCCCTGGAGATGGTAGGCCATCCAGCCCACGGCGGTGTCGAGGAGGGACGTGGTGACGTGGGCTCCCCGCCCGGTCGCGTCCCGGGTGCGGAGCGCGGCCAGCACGGCCGTCGCGACCCAGAGGCCCGTGCCCAGGTCGACGACGCTCGTGCCCACCCTCGCCGGCGCGCCGCCGGGGTGGCCGGTGACGGACATCAGGCCGCCGTGGGCCTGCATGAGCGGGTCGTAGCCCGGCTGGTCCCGGAGCGGGCCCCCGTCGCCGTAGGCCGTGACGGACACGTAGATCACGTCCTCCCGCAGCGCCCGGACCCGGGCTTCGTCGAAGCCGAGCCGTTCGATCACCCCGCTCCGGAACGCCTGGACGAAGACGTCCGCCCCCGAGGCCAGCGCCGCGAGGACGCGACGCTCCTCCTCCCGCTCGAGGTCGAGGACCACGCTCCTCTTGTTGCGGTTGGCGCACAGGAAGAGGGGGCTCTCGCCGTCCACGAACGGGGGACCCCAGGCCCGGGCCGGATCGCCCCCCGGCGGCTCGACCTTCACCACGTCGGCGCCCAGGTCGCCCAGGATCTGGGTCGCGAAGGGCCCCGCCAGGTTCTGGGAGAGGTCCACCACGCGCACGCCGTCCAGCGGGAGCGGCGCGCCGTCCCCTCCGGCCTCGCTCACGCGTCGCTGCAGGCTGCGCAGGTGGACGTCTCGGGCACGATCGCGAGGCGGCCGAAGGGGATGGGGCCGTCGCAGGTGGAGCACACCCCGTACGCGCCCTCCTCGAGGCGCCGGAAGGCGTCGAGCAGGGCCGAGAGCCGGGCACGCTCGCGGTCCTGGAGCTTCTGCGCCATCCCCTGGCTGATCAGCGAGTCCATGCGCGACAGCCGGCCCACCGCCTGCTGGTCGAGCTCCACGGGCCGGGCCGCCTCGTCGGTGAGCTCCATGCTCCTTTCGAGGCGCGCGAGCTGCCGCTCGAGCTCGTCCCTCAGCTCGGTCAGCTGATCGTCCGTCAGATGGTCCATCGACACCGCCCGTGATCGGTCTTGACGCGGGGTGGGTCCCCGCCCGGCGTATACGCTCCGGGCCCCGGCACGTGCCCCCCTCGAGGATCCGGCTCAGGTCACGGCCACGTGGGCCACGGCCTCGCCCCTGTAGACGAGGGGGTTGATGCGGCGGCCGATCACGATGCCCGCCGAGCGGGCGCGCACCTGCTTCGACCGGCTGCTCAGCGGGTCGCGGATGGTCGCGACGAGCTGGTTCTTCTGCACCTTCTGGCCGAGCTCGATCTCCGTCCGGCAGATGCCGCTGCGGACGGCCCGCAGCCACTGGGTCGTCCGCGCCTCGACCGTCGGCTCGGGCTCGTCTTCGTCCGCGGGAGCGGTCATTCCGAGGGCGGCCATCACCCTCCACGTGCCCCGGACACCCGCCCCGATGGCGGCCCGCGTGAAGCGACGGGCCTCTCCACCCTCGTAGAGGATCACCCGGGCCCCGACCTTCACGGCCGCCCTCCGCAGCGAGCCCTCGGGAGGCTTGCCGGGCACAGTGACCGGCGCCGCGAAGGCCAGGGCCAGCCGTCGCGTCTCGTCGTCGGCCAGGTCACCGCGCACCTGGGGCAGGTTGTCCCGATCGTCGGAACCGCAGTGGTAGTCGATGCCGTACCCGCACCGGCCGACGATCTCGCGCATGAACAGGTGCGCGAGCTGTCCGGCCAGGGAGCCCCGCGCCGTTCCGGGAAAGGAGCGGTTCAGGTCGCGGCGGTCCGGCAGGTACCGCGACTCGTTCATGGCCCCGTAGAGGTTCACGATCGGTACCGCGACCACCGTGCCGGCCAGGGCACGCGGGGGGAGGTCGTCGAGCACCTCGTGGATGATCTCGATCCCATCCAGCTCGTCGCCGTGGATCGCGCCACTCAGCCACAGGGCCGGGCCCTCCCGGACGCCGTGCAGCACGTCCACCGAAAGGGCCATGTCGGCCCCCATGGGAAGGCGGGCCACCGGGATCTCCACCCGGCGGCGCTGTCCCGGGGGCACCTCGTGGCCGCCGAGCTGGAAGGGCGCCGGTCCACCCACCTACTCTTCCTCGCCTCGACCCGCGGGGGCCTCCGCCGGCCCCGTCACCGGCTCGTCGTCGTCGCCCGCATCCACGTGGCTCTCGATGAACTCGATGATCTCTCCCGCGACGTCGATGCCGGTGGCGAGCTCGATCCCCTCCAGCCCCGGTGACGAGTTCACCTCCATGACCACGGGTCCGCTACTGGACCGCAGGAGGTCGACACCGGCCACGGACAACCCCATCACTCGCGCCGCCCGGACCGCGGTGTTGCGCTCCCTGCGCGTGAGGGTGACCGGGTTCGCCGTGCCGCCCCGGTGGAGGTTCGAGCGGAACTCGCCCGGCGCCGCGTGCCGCTCCATGGCGGCCACGACGCGACTTCCGACCACGAACGCCCGGATGTCGGAGCCACCGGCCTCGGCGATGAACTGCTGGACCAGGATGTTCGCGTCGAGCTGACGGAAGGCGCCGATGACCGACTCGGCGGCCTTCTTCGTCTCGGCCAGGACCACGCCCCTCCCCTGCGTCCCCTCGAGCAGCTTGATGATCAGCGGGGCCCCACCCACCAGGTCGATGACTCCGTCGATGTCCTGCGGCGCCCGTGCGAAGCCCGTGACCGGAAGGCCGACCCCCTCCCGGGACAGGAGCTGGAGCGACCGCAGCTTGTCGCGGGAGCGGGATATGGCCAGCGACTCGGGAATCGTGTAGACCCCCATCATCTCGAACTGGCGCACCACGGCCGTGCCGTAGAAGGTCACCGACGCGCCGATGCGCGGGATCACCGCGTCGAAGCGGAGGTCCTCGCCCAGGTACACCACCCGCGGCGCCTTGGCCGTGATGTTCATGTAGCACCGGAGCGGGTCGACGATGCGGACGTGGTGACCGCGCTCCCTGGCGGCGTCGCGGAGCCTCCCGGTCGAGTAGAGCGACGCCTTACGCGAGAGGATTCCGATCTTCATCTTCATAAGCTCCATCAAGGTCTCCGAGGAACGTCAACGACCCGCGAGAAACGAGCGACCGGGGTCCACGAGGTAGCGTCTCCGGACCGCCTGGCGGCCGAGCAGCATCCTGAAACCCATCATGTCCCTGCGGACCAGGGTAAGCTCGATCTCCCACCGGTCGCCGCCCAGCTCCACCTGGGTGTGGATCACCGGCCGGAGCGTCTGTACGCCGCTGGAGCTCCGCACCTTGCGCATCTCCACCAGGGGAGCCTCGGCTTCCACCGTGGTCCGCGAGTCGTCCTGGATGGGGTGCACCTTGAAGCGGATCCAGGAGGTCCCCTTCCGCTCGAACCGTCGCACGTCGTAGGCGTGCAGCGACGACGACCGGGCGCCCGTGTCCACCTTGGCCTTGATGCGGTCGATGCCGAGGTCCGGCAGCGTGAGCCACTCGCGCCATCCCAAGGTGCCGCGGGGCTTCGCCTTCTTCTTCCCGGCCTTCTTCTTCCCGCGGGGTCCCTTCTTCCCGCGGGACTCCGACGCCGCCTCCGGCCCGGTGTCCGGCCTTCCGTCGGCGGCCGATTCCGTCACGCCGGCCTCCTACCGCATCCCCCCGCCGTCCCGCCAGATGAACTCGTCGTCGAGGGGCTCGCGCTGCCACCAGAAGGGGCGCCGCTGTCGCTCGAGCCCCCCGACCTCGTCCATCGTGGCGGCGTCGAACAGCCGCCCGTTCACCATCACGTAGGCCACGTTGCGGCTCTCGCGGAGATCCGTGAGGGGGTTGCCATCGATCACGACGAGGTCGGCCAGCTTGCCTTCCTCGAGGGAGCCGAGGTCGGCGTCCAGGCCGAGGTAGCGGGCGCCGTAGAGCGTCGCCGAGCGAAGCGCCTCCAGGGGCGTCATGCCGCCCTGCGCGAGCATCCAGAGCTCCCAGTGGGCGGCCAGTCCCTGTAGCTGCCCGTGGGCCCCGAGCTGCACGAGGTTCCCCTGGTCGACGAGCTTCTTCGTCTGCTCGGCGACGGTGATGTGGTGGTACTCGTCCTCGGGGGACTTCGTGGGCCGGCGGCTCATGGCGTCCAGCAGGGGCCGGGGGAAGAAGTCCAGGAGGTGCTCGTCCCGCCAGACGTCGGTGTTCTCGTACCACCAGCGCTCTCCGCTCGGCCCGGCGTAGTTCACCACGAGCGTGGGCGTGTAGCCCGTGCCCGAGTGGCGCCACAGCTCGATCACGTCCCGGTACAAGGGTGCCACGGGGAGGTTGTGCTCGATCCCCGTGTGGCCGTCGAGGATCATGGTGACGTTGTGGAAGAAGGTGGAGCCGCCCTCGGGCACCACCATCATCCCCAGCTCCCGGGCGGCGCGGAGAACCTGCTGGCGCTGGTCCCGGCGGGGCTGATTGTAGCTCTTCACGCTGACCGCGCCGACCTGCTTCAGGCGACGCACGTGGCCCACGGCGTCCTCCAGCCGGTCCACGGTGGCGCGGAAGTCCCCCTCGGCGCCGTACAGGACCGTGCCGGTGGAGAGGATCCGCGGGGCCACGATCTCGCCGGCCTGCTGGAGCTCCTTCTGCCGGAAGACGAACTCCGTGTTGGCCGACGGGTCGTGCATGGTGGTGACGCCGAAGGCCAGGTTCGCGTAGTACGTCCAGTTCTGTCGGGGCGTGGGCCCGTCGAAGAAGTGGTTCGCGTGGGCGTGGACGTCGACGATGCCCGGAATGACCGTCCTCCCGGTCCCGTCCACGACGACGGCGTCCGCCGGCACCTCCACCTCGGCCGACGGGCCCACGGAGGCGATCCGGTCGCCCCGGACGAGCACCGTACCGTCCTCGATCACCTCGTCGCCGTCCATGGTCACGATGCGCGCGCCCGTGACGGCGAACGTCCCGCCGGGCACGTCGGCGTCGACGGTGAGGCCGACGGGGAGCCCGGTGGTGTCGGGCGGCGGGATCTCGTCGGGCGCCCCTTCGAGGAAGGCGAACGTCTCGTCCAGGTCGCGGCTGAAGTACTCGGGGCCGTACATCCAGTGAAGCGTGCGAGAGTCCGCGCTCCAGTGGAGGTCGGTGCCGGCGTCGCGGGTCAGCCGCTGCACCGGCACGCCGGTCATGTCCCGGGAGAGCGCGACGGGGTGCCCGGTCCTGGGCCAGGGCGCGACGTAGACGTCGAACAGCTCGGTCCACGCCACCCACCGGCCGTCGGGGCTCGGCACGATCTCGACGGGATAGCGCGCCTCGAAGACGGTGCGCTCCCCGGCGTCGTGCAGGTCGACGCTCCGGAGCTGCTTGTCCAGCCCTCCCCCCGTCCGAAAGAGAATCCGCTCGTCCGTGGGGCCGAAGCGCGCGTCCGTCCCGTCCTCCCGGAGGCGACGGGCGTTCGATCCGTCGGCGTCCATGAGCCAGATGCCGGTGTCGGTGGAGTAGAGCGTGCCCAGAAGGGCGTTGCCGCCCCCCCTGCGGTAGACGATGGTCGACCCGTCCGGGCTGAAGCGCGGCTCGAAGTAGTAGCCGGGCGCGTCGGTGAGACGGCGCGGGTCGGAGCCGTCGACGGCGACGGTCCGGACGGCCCCGTACGCCTCGTCGTCCCACGTCGTGTAGACGACCGTGCGCCCGTCCGGGCTGAAGGACGGCTCGTACTCGAAGTGCTCCGCGTCGGTCAGTCGGCGGGGCTCGCCGTCGGGCAGCCGTCGGGTCCAGAGGTGGCCCACGGCGTGGAAGACCAGCGTGCGCCCGTCGGGCGACGTCCGGGCGCCGGTGATCATCCTCGCCTCGAAGCGCTCCGGCTGCACCTCCACCGGGAAGCGCAGGGCCTCGGTCAACGTCTGCTCGACCTCGACCTCGAAGGGGATCTCCGTGGTCTCGCGGCTGGCCGGGTCCACCCGCCAGAGGCCACCCTGCGCCCAGATCACGATCTCCCGCGAGTCGGGCGTCCACGAGAAGTTCGGGTAGACCCCGAAGATGGCCCACGCCTCCTGCTGGTCGTGGTCCAGGCCGTCCCACACGGGCCGCTCGGCGCCGGTGGCCAGATCGTAGACGTACAGCGCGGTCTCGCCCCGCACGCGGCGGACGAACGCCACCTTCCCGCCGTCGGGGGACGGCACCGGACGCGCCGCGCCGCCCGGGCCGGCGATGAGCGTCTCGACCTCCCCCGTCTCCCGGTCCAGGCGCCGGACCCTGTAGATGCCCGGGTTGGGGTCCTTGTTGTACTGGAAGACCGGGCCGCCGGTGGCGTCCTCCGAGAAGTACACGTACCGCCCGTCCGGCCCCACGGCGATCTCGTTGCCCTGGTCGAGCTGGTCGTTCCGCCGCTCGGTGATCTGGATGCCCCCGCCGCCGGTGCGGTGCCACATCCAGACCTCGCCCGCGCCCAGCGAGCGGGTGCTGGTGAAGTGCTTGCGTCCCAGCAGGTACCGTCCGTCGGGCGTCCACGCCGGGCCGTTGACGAGCCGGAAGGACTCGTCCGAGACCTGGCGCGGGTCCGACCCGTCGGCGTCCGCGATCCACAGGTTGTCGCCGCCCGCCCGGTCGCTGGTGAAGGCGATCTCGCTGCCGTCCGGGCTCCACCGCGGCTGGACGTCGTACGCCGGGCCCGAGGTGATGCGCGTCGCCCGGCCTCCCCCCACCGGCATCGTGTAGAGGTCGCCGAGTACGTCGAACACGAGGGTCGAGCCGTCGGGGCTCACGTCGACCGTGACCCACGTGGCCTCGTCGGTGGTGAAGCGGACC
Organism: Gemmatimonadota bacterium; assembly: GCA_050050315.1. Taxonomy (GTDB): domain Bacteria; phylum Gemmatimonadota; class Gemmatimonadetes; order Longimicrobiales; family Gaopeijiaceae; genus JASFUL01. The sequence continues at coordinate 36,455 of JASFUL010000001.1, read as the reverse complement.
GTCTCGGTCGGGCCGTGGGGTGCGCTCACGTCCCAGCCGGCGCCGTCCCCTCCGGTCTCCTGCGCCAGCGCCGGGGATGCGGCGGGACCCGCCGGGATCGCGGCGACGACGGCGAGCGCCGCCAGGAGGGTGTGAGGCGCGGCCGGCTTCGTCATCGTCGTCCCCTGCGGAAGGAAGGAAGAGCGGAGGGAGGAACAACCTGCGCGGGAGCCGTACGGGCGGCAAGCCGGCCACCGGTTCCGTTTCTCCAATACGGAGCGACCCGGCCTCTCCCAGGATGTGAGCGTGAGGAGGTCCCACGGAGTCCGAATCGCCCGAAGGAGGAGCCCGAGTGTCGACCGAACGCGACCCGTCCGTGCCCGAGAACTTCCTGGCCTCCCTGGAGAAGTGGAAGGCGGTCCGTTCCCTCGGACCCGAACACGAGCTCCTGGGCCAGCTCTCCGGAGATTGGCGTGTCTCCGTGCGATTCCACGGGGGCGGGGAGATCTTCGAGACGGAAGCCCACGCGTCGAAGAGGCTGGCCCACGGCGGGCGCTTCCTGGTGGAGGAGCTCGAGGGCGAGATCCAGGCTCCCGACGCCTCGGGCCGCATGCGTCCGGAGCCGTACTCGGCCACGCGCGTCCTCGGCTACGATCGCTACAAGCACGCCTGGGTCGGCACCTTCTGCGAGAGCCAGAATACCCACCTCCTGGTCTTCTGCGGTGTGGAGACACCGTCGTCGGGCCCACGGGAGCTCGTCCTCTTCGGCCTGGCCGACGAGCCCATGCTGGACCTGCGGGACACCACGTTGAGACACGTTCTGCGGGTGGAGGCCCCGGACCGGCACGTGTGGGAGGTGTCGGCCATGGCGGCGGGGGGGCGGCGGGTGTTCGACTTGGTCTACACGCGACCGCCCGCGTGACGGACGGCGACGAACCGGGCAGGGGACGAGCCCGTCAGCCATCGGAAGTCGGAGATCATGTGGGCCTGATCGTAGTACCCCAAGCGCATCGCGAGTCGGCTCCAGTCCTCCACCGGCCCTCCGAGAACCCGGTCCAGGAGGGAGTGGAGGCGGGACAGCCGGACGAAGCGCTTGGGCGCCAGGCCCACGGCGTCTCCGAACCACCGCGTGAAGCGCTGTCGCGAGAGCCCCGCACCGGATGCGAGCGACCGTACCCGCACCCGTCCGCCGACCGAGCGCACGTGCTCGAGCACGGCCTGGAGGTCGGCGTCCCGTGGGGGCCGGTCGGGCCGGCGCCTCAGCAGGGCGCCCTCGAGGGTCGCGACCCGCTCCTCGAAGGTCGGGGCACGCTCGAGCGCCGTTTCGACGTCGCGCGTGGTCTCGCCCCAGAGCTCCGCCAGTCCCACGATCGCTCCGGCGAGCCCCGACGCGGGAACGGGCAGGAACGGGTACGCCCTCGCCACGCCGAACGCCACGCCGAAGAGGTCGACGCCGGCGGAGAGGGAGACGGGAACGGGGTCGGGCAGGACACCCAGCGCCAGCGCCCTCCGCCCGTGGGAGCGGGTCGGCCGGGCCGGGCTGGAGAAGCCGCGCCCGGGGCCGAGATCGAAAACCAGGTTGGCGTCCCCGTTGGGGAAGATCCGCCGCAGCAGGGGATCCGCCGGGTCGAGCCCTCCGGACCTCCCGACCTCCCGCCCCGGGACGGCGCGGAGCTGGTAGAAGCGCTTCACGTACGGGACCAGCGCTTCCGACGGAGGTCCCTCCCGGTACGCGAGCCGGACGTGGCCCTCCTCCACGCGGGATCCACCGGGGTCCGATGCCGCGATCCTCTCTGGAGACGGGGGTGACATGACCCGAATGTAGGCCATGCTCGTGCTGGCCGCCCGGGGTCCTTCCGCCGCGCGCCCCTTCGATGCCCCGCCGCCGGAACGGCGGGCCGCTCACCGGACCCGGTCCACCGGCGGACCGCGCGCTCCCACCGCTCACGGCTCTCCCCCCCGCGGGTCGTCGTCGCCCCGGACACCTTCGGCAGGTCGGATCGGAGCCTCCGGGTGGGGCTCGCAGGGGCCGGGACGTTCGATCGAGCGCGGGAGGCGACGATGCGGAGGTGGAGGATCGGGATGATCGGGGCGGTAGCGGGGGTGCTCGTGCTGGCAGGACCGGGGGACCTCCATGGGCAGGAGGCGAGCGGGGGCAGCGGGAGGCCGGAGGTGGAGGCCGACCCCGGCGGCGCCGAGCCGCTCGCGCTCCAGAGGCTTCCGGGCCCCGTCCGCATCGACGGGCGGCCGGACGAGGTCGCGTGGGAGGCGGTGACTCCGCTGCCACTCACGATGTACGCCCCCACGTACCGCGGACGCCCCAGCCAGCGGACCGTGATCCGCGTCGCCTACGACGACGAGGCGCTCTACGCCGCCGGGTGGTTCTACGACGAGCGGCCCGAGGGCATCCGGGTCAACTCGCTCTACCGGGACCGCTGGAACGGCGACGACGCCTTCGCGATCTACATCGACGCCTTCAACGACAACCAGAACGCGAAGTGGTTCGGCACGACGCCCGCCGGGATCCGCTTCGATCTCCTCGTCACCGACGACGGAAAGGCGCTCAACGAGAGCTGGGACACCTTCTGGTCCACCGAGGCGACGGTGACGTCGGAGGGGTGGTTCTCCGAGATCCGGATCCCGTTCTCGAGCCTCGGCTTCCAGGTCGACGAGCGGGGCCGGGCCTCGATGGGGCTCACCGTGACGCGGCTGATCTCGCGGACGGAGGAGCGGGTGACCTTCCCGGCCATCGACCCGAGGTTCCTCTTCCGCCAACCCTCGGTGGCCCGGGACGTCGTGCTCCAGGACGTCCGGAGCGCCCGACCGCTCCACGTGACCCCCTACGTCCTCGGCGGCGTGGACCGGAGGGTCCAGGGCCTGCAGAGCCCCACGTTGGAGACCGAGCGGCAGACGGCCCGGGAGATGGGCCTCGATCTCCGCTACGCCCTCTCCGGGAACCTGACCCTCGACGTGACCGCGAACACCGACTTCGCCCAGGTCGAGGCCGACGACGAGCAGGTCAACCTGGACCGCTTCGACCTCTTCTTCCCCGAGAAGCGCCGCTTCTTCCAGGAGGGGAGCGGGGTCTTCGACTTCGTCATGGGTGGGGGCAGCCGGCTCTTCCACTCGCGACGCATCGGCCTGAACCAGGACCGCGAGCCCGTCCCCGTGCTCGGGGGCGCCCGCCTGGTGGGCCGCACCGGGGAGTGGGACGTGGGGGCGCTGACCATGCAGACCGAGGCACAGGGGGACCTGCCGTCCGAGAACTTCGGCGTCGCGCGGCTCCGCCGCCGCGTCCTCAACCCGTTCTCCTGGGCCGGAGTCATGGCCACGTCCCGCCTGAGCGAAGGTCGCTACGACCTTTCGTTCGGGGCCGACGGCTTCCTCCGTCTGTTCGGCGACGACTACCTGACGGTCCGGTGGGCGAGCACCTTCGACGACACCGAGGCGGGGGACGGGGAAGGGGAGAGCGGCGGCGATCCGGGCCTCCTCGACCGGAGTCGGGTGTACGCCCGCTGGGAGCGGAGGACGGGAGACGGGCTCGCCTACCAGGTCGCCTACACCCACTCCGGCCCGGCCTTCCGACCCGCGGTCGGGTTCCTGCCCCGTTCCGACGTCACGCGAGCGAACCTGCTCCTCAACTGGTACCGCTTCATGGACGAGGGGTCCCGCTTCCGGCGTGTGTGGCCCGGCATGCTGGCCTTCTCGACCTTCCGCAACGGCGACGGCTCCCTGGAGTCGGGACAGTACGCCGTCTGGGTGCAGTGGGAGACGAAAGGGGGGAGCGGAGGCTGGATCGAGCCCAAGCTCTTCGTGGAGGACGTCCTGGAGCCGTTCCCCATCGGCGGCGAGGTGGAGATCCCGGCCGGGACGCACTACTTCGCCGATCTGCAGGTCGCCCTGTCGATGTCGTCGGGGCGCAAGTTGCGGACCGACCTGGACGCCCGTGCGGGTACGTTCTTCGACGGGAGGCGCGCGCAGGTCATTCTCAGCCCGACCTGGAACGTCTCGTCCCACCTGGAGGTCGGGGGGGAGTACCAGTACACCCACCTGCGCTTCGACGACCGCGACCAGGGAGCGGACATCCACCTGGGACGTCTGCGGGTGCGGACGGCCCTCGACGCCCACGCGTCCGGCAACGTCTTCCTCCAGTACAACTCCACCTCCGACCGCCTGGACCTGAACCTCCGCCTGCGCTACAACTTCGCCGAGGGAACGGACCTCTGGCTCGTATGGGACGAAGGGCTTTCGACCGACCGCCTCCGGGACCCGACGGGCCCCCGGCTTCCCCTGTCCATGTCGCGCACCTTCCTGATCAAGTACACATACACCTTCGGCGTGTGAGGCGCGGGCGGCTTCCGCGGGCGGCCCCGCGACCGACGATCCCCCGCGGTCCAGGGGAAGCGGAGGCATGAACCGGACATGAAGGCCCGCGTCGTCGGTGGCGTGTGCGTGCTCTGGCTCCTCGTGGGGGCGGTCCTCGGCGCCCAGTCGGGGCTGCAGGCGAGCCTCCAGGGACAGCCGGTGGTCCTCTGGTCGAGCCTCCGCGACGCGTTCATCCAGACCGCGCCCTGGATTCCCGTGACGCTGACGGTGGTCTGGCTCTCCGTGCGCTTCCCGGTCACGTCCGGGAGCTGGAAGCGGAACGTGTGGGTGCACCTCGCGGCGCTCCCGCTGGTCACGTTCGCGGCCAACGTCCTCGTGGTGATGGGCTTCTGGATCTCGGTCGGGAGCTACCAGGGGCTCGGAGCGCTCCTCCAGGGCGGGCTCTTCTGGGCCACGATGCGGATCCACGTGGCGGCCCTCATCTACGCGGTGGTGGTGGCGGGCACCCAGGGCGTGGTCTACTACCGGGAGACCCGGGCCCGGGAGCTGCGCGTGGCGCGTCTGGAGGGCCAGCTGGCCCGGGCGCGGCTCCAGGCTCTCAACTCCCAGATCCGGCCGCACTTCCTGTTCAACACCCTCCACACCATCGGGCAGCTGTGGCGCTCCGGGCGGAGCGACGACGCCGACGCCATGCTCGACCACCTGGGCTCGCTGTTCCAGAAGGTCCAGTCCACCGGCCGCAGCGTGGAGGTTCCCCTGTCGGAGGAGCTCGAGATGGTGCGGGAATACCTGGCCATCGAGGCGATGCGCTTCCCGGACCGCCTCCGGCCCTCGGTGGACGCCTCGCCCGGGGCGGCCGGCTGCCTCGTCCCCCCGTTGCTGCTCCAGCCGCTGGTCGAGAACGCCATCCGCCACGGCATCTCGGCGTCGTCGGCGGCGGGGCGGGTCGCCGTGCGGGCCCGGGTCGACGACGGCCGCCTCAGGATCGAGGTGGAAGACGACGGCCCGGGCATGGGAGCCTCCACCCCCTCCCCGGGAAGCGGAACGGGTCTGGCCAACACGCGGGACCGGCTGGAACAGCTGTACGGAGACGCGCACCGGGTCGAGATCCGGGACGCGACCGGACCGGTGGAAGGCCGAGGAGCGGGCACGCTCGTGGTCCTGCAGCTCCCCGCGCGACGCCGCGTCCCGAGCCCGGAGCCCCCTGCGACGGCGGAGGGGAATCCTCCCGGAGCCCGCGACCCGGCCGAGGGGCTCGAGACGACCCGTGGCTGAGGGACCCCGCTCCGGGTCGGGACGACCCGCGGTCCGGCCGCGTCGTTATCGGGCGGTCGTCGTGGACGACGAGCCCGCCGCCAGGCAGGCCATCACGACCTTCCTGGCCGACACTCCGGGAGTCGAGGTGGTGGCCGAAGCGGGCGACGGCGAAGAGGCCGTGGCGGCGGTGAGGAGGACCGCGCCCGATCTCCTCTTCCTCGACATCCAGATGCCCGACCTGGACGGCTTCGGCGTCCTCGAAGCGCTGGACGACGAGGTGCCGCCCGGGCTGATCATCGTCACGGCCTACGACCACCACGCCCTCCGGGCGTTCGAGGTGCACGCCCTGGACTACGTGCTGAAGCCGTTCGGTCGTCCGCGGTTCCTGGCCGCCGTCGAGCGCGCGCTGCACCGGCTCGAGGCCCGGGACGCCCTCTCGCTGCACCGCACGCTCCGGTCCGTGCTCCAGGGCCGGCGGGCCGGCGAGGCCTCCGTGGCGGAGCTGCTGGGGCGCGGGCCGGAGGAGGAGGCGACCGCGGGCGAGGTTCCTCCGAAGCGTCTGGCCGTCCGGACCGGCACGCGAACCGTCCTCGTCGCCGTGGACACCATCGACTTCGTCGAGGCCGACGGCGACTACTCCCGTCTCCACGTCGCCGACCGGGTCCACCTGGTGTCGGAGCGGATCGGTCGGCTCGAGACGCTCCTCCGACCGGCGGGCTTCCTGCGGATCCACCGCTCCTCGCTCGTGCGCCTGGATCGGGTGGGCGAGCTGGCCCGGGACCCCGACGGTGGGGGCACGGTGGTCCTCGACTCCGGGGTCCGCCTCCGCGTCGCGAGACGCCGGTGGGAGGAGCTGGAGGGGGCGCTGGGGCTGAGAGGCTGATCCGGCGCCCTCACTCGTACCGGAGCGCCTCCATGGGATCGACGTGGGACGCCCGGAGCGCCGGCAGGTACGCGGCCCCCAACGCCACGGCCGCCATGAGGGCGGTGACCATCGAGAGCACCGTGGCGTCGACCCCCTCCATCCCGAAGAGCAGGGACTGGGCGAAGCGGCCCAGCAGGTAGGCCCCCGCGAGGCCCACGACGCCCCCGATCACCAGCATCCGGACCACCTGACGGAGGACCAGTCGCTGCACGCGTCCACGGTCCGCCCCGAGCGCCATGCGGAGGCCGATCTCCCGGGTGCGCTGGGCCACCGTGTAGGCCAGCACGCCGTACAACCCCACGGAGGCCAGGAGCGTGGCCAGCACCGCGAAGGCGGCCGACAGGATGCTGATGAAGCGGTCGAGGAAGACGTTCTCCCGGACCTGCTGCTCCATCGACTTGAGATCCTCCACCGGGAGGTTCGGGTCGAGCCTCCCGATCAGGGAGGGGATCGCCTTCATGACCTGCGCGGGGTCTCCGCCGGTCCGGGCGTAGAAGTACAGGCTCCCGACGCTCTCGTCCTGCCGGTAGGGGAGGTAGAGGACCGGCTGGACCTCGTTCTTGACGTCGTTGTAGGCCGCGTCCCGGACCAGGCCCACGATCTGCACGTCGAGCTCGTCCTGGTTGGTGCCGTTCGGCGACAGGTACTTGCCCAGGGCCTCCCGGCCCTCGATCCCGAACTTCCGGGCGAAGGTCTCGTTGACCACCGCCACCTCGGGGGCGCCGGCCCCGTCGCTCTCGGTGAACTCGCGCCCGGCGACGAGGGCCATGCCCAGCGTGCTGAAGAAGCGCGGTCCTACCCGGGTGTACCGGGTGCCCGCGTCCACGCCGGGCTCCCACTGGAAGCCCTCCACCGAGACGCTCGTCCCCCACGAGCTACCCGCGAGGACCGGCACCATGGAGGAGGACACGGCCTGGACGCCCGGGAGCGCGGCGAGCTCCTGCTCGATCTCCTGGAAGAGCGCCTGCCTGCGCTCGGGCTCGTAGCCGTTGAGGACCGGTGAGACCGCGAATGTCACCATGTCGTCGGTCCGGATGCCGAGCTCGACGCGGCTCACGTTGGCCAGGCTCCGGAGGAAGAGCCCGGCGGACGCCAGGAGCGTGAGGGAGAGTGCGATCTGCGCCGTCACCAGGACGGCCCGGAACCGGTGGGCCGCCCGGGAGCCCGAGGGCTGGCCGGCGCTGGCCTTGAGGCGGCTGGTGAGGTCGAGGCTGGTGTTGTGCAGCGCGGGATAGAAGCCGAAGAGGAACCCCGTGCCCAGGGAGAGACCCGCCGTGAACAGGATCGCCGTGCGGTCCAGCGAGAAGCTGAGCATGGCCGTGGCGTCGGGGGGCAGGAGGGTCCCCATGAGGCCCAGGGTCCACCGCGCCACCAGCAGGGAGGCCGCGCCGCCGAGAATGGCCAGGAGAACCGACTCCGTGAGGAGCTGTCGGAGGAGCTGCCCACGCCGCGCGCCGAGGGAGCTGCGCACGGCCATCTCCTGGCTCCGCTGCGCCCCCCGGGCCAGGAGCAGGTTCGCCACGTTGGCGCAGGCGATCACGAGGACGAAGGCCGTGACGGCCAGGAGGAGGTACAGCGGTGTCTCGGCGTCCCGGTGGACGCCGCTCTGCCCACGGTTGCCCGGCTCCAGCCCGATCTGCTTGGCCTTGAACTGCTCCATGCGCTGGTCCGTCATCCCCTCCTGGAGCGGCACCTCCACCTCGTTGACGATGGAGGCGTAGAGGGTGTTGATCCGCTCCCCCGCCTGCTCCACGGTGAGCCCCGGCGCCAGCCGCCCGAAGGCGTAGACCCAGTAGCTGCGCCGGTCGTCGAAGCCCCACCAGCCGGGCATGAGCTCTTCGCGCATGGTGATCGGCACGAAGACGTCGGGCTCCCCTCCCAGGGTCGTGCCGTCGAACCCCTCCTGGGCCACCCCCACGATCGTGAACGGCTTGCCGTTCACCACCACCGTGGAGTTCAGGACCGACGGGTCGCCGCCGAGCTCGTTCTGCCAGTAGTGGTGGGAGAGAACGGTCACGAAGTGGGCGCCGACCTGCTCGTCGTCGGCGGGAGTGAGGAGCCGGCCGAGGGCCGCCCGCACCCCCAGGGCCTCGAAGTAGTTCCCCGTGACCATCACCCCCTGACCGTTGGACGTCCGGGCCGAGTGGGAGAGGTTCACCCCGAACAGACGGTGCCCGACGACGCTCTCGAATCCCGTCTCCCCCTCCTGGAGGTCACGGACCATCGGATAGCTGAAGACCTCGTCGCAGCCCCCGGCCTGATTGCAGGACTGGGACCCGGGGTTGGGCCCGGGCGCCGTGAAGTTGACGAGGCGGTCCGGCTCCCGCACCGGCAGGGAGCTGAGGAGGATCTGGTCGAAGAGCGAGAAGATGGCCGCGTTCGCCCCGATTCCCAGGGCCAGCGACAGGATGGCGACCGCCGTCAGGAACGGGGTCCTGACGAGCGTGCGGAAGGCCAGCTTGATGTTTCCCATGTACGGGCTCCGACGATGCGTGTGCCAGGGTCCGGGGACCGATGGGGAAACGGCCCGAGACCCCCCGGTCCGGCGTTCGTCGCACGGCCCGAGCACCACCTCGCCCGACCCCCGACGCCCCGCCCCTCCCGCATAAGGACGGAAAAAGAGGACGTCGGGTTGCAGAACCCGTCGGGACGGGCTACCGGGGCGCTCAGCCGCCGCCCACCCCCATCCCCTCGATGAGGTGGGGAGGTTCGGGCGTGATGTCCGCCACCACGCGCCCCCCGTCCTCCAGGACGATGGCCAGCGTGTACTCGGCCACGGGCATCACGCCGCGCACCCCGACCTCGCGTACCCGGTCCGAGAGCTGGCCCAGGACTCGCAGGTGCTCCTCCATGGGAAAGGCGTTCCGCATGGCGGCGGTGAAGCGGGTCTCGACGAGCTCCTGGAGCGCCTCGGGAGAGCCGTCTTCCAGGGCCGCGAGGATCCACCCGGCCGCCCGGCCGCGGGGCGAATCGGGGAGGCCCTCGCCGGCGGAAGGCGCGCCCCCCTCCTCGGACCTCTCCTCCGTGGGGCGCCCCGGCAGCGGCTCGCCCCGCACGGCCTCGGCCAACGCCCGGGCCAGCGACTCGACCCGGTAGCCCGAGTTGGTGTTCACGATCACGACGTGTCGACCGTCGTCGAGCTCCATCACGAAGGTGATGAACCCGAAGTCGTCCCCGCCGGCGTACACCAGATTCGGCTCGTCCTCGGGGTAGAGGTCGGTGAGGGCGGCGGGTCCCACGACCCTCCCCGCCCGGAGGGCCTCCATGAAGCGGAGCAGGTCGGACGCCGGCGCCACCATTCCCCCGGCGCCCTTCAGCGCCCACGTCGTGGCCGGCCAGGTGCTGGGCGCGTTCTCGCCGTAGGTCCGCATGCCGTAGCCCCGCGCGACCCGCTCGTCCGGCCACCGGTCGTCGCCGTGGAAGCCGGTGTTCTCCATGCCCGCAGGCTCCAGGAGCTCGTCACGGACGTATGCTTCGAAGGAGCGCCCCGACGCCTCCTCCACGACGGCCGCCAGCAGGGTGTAGCCCGAGTTGGAGTAGGCCCGGTCGGTTCCGGGCTCGAAGCGGAGCTCCTGCGACCCGATGCGCCGGACGGCCTCGTCCCGCGTCATGGGCTGGTGGTCCCCCGAGTCGTCGTGGTACTCCCGGAGGCCGGCCTCCATGTCGAGCAGCTGCCGGATCGTGATGTCCCGCTTTTCGGGCGGGAGCCCGTCGACGAAGCGCCCGACCGCGTCGCTCGTCGAGAGTCGGCCCTGCTCCTCGAGCTTCAGGATGGCCGCCCGCGTGAAGCGCTTCGTCACCGAGCCGATGGCGAAGACCGTGGCCGTGTCCACCGGGATCCCGGTTTCCGGATCGGCGGGCCCATACCCCTCGTGGAGGAGCACGTCCCTGTCGCGCACCACCAGCACCTGCCCGGAGAAGCCGCGCTCCACGGCGTCGCGGACGAGGGAGTCGAGCGAGTCCACCAGGGCTTCCCGGGAACGCTCCTGGCCAGCCCCCGGGCCGGGCGACAGGAGGCCGGCGACGAGGCACGCGGCCAGGGGCGGTGTGACGCGGAGCGGGCGGCGGACAGATCGGGTCATGGCGGGGTCGTCCTCACGTGCGGGGTGCGTGGTTCCGGGAACACTCCCATAGGATTACAAGGGGAGAGAGGAGGGTTGCCCGCCCGACCCCGGCTTACCCCCGGGCGAGCGCGCGCCGGCGGGGGTCTCAGCCGCCGAGCGTGCGCCCCAGGTACGCCTTGAGCCGCTGCCAGGCGTCGAGAGCGGGGGCCCGGCGGGTGTCGGGATCCCCGTCGACGCGCAGCCAGAATCCGTGACCGACGTCGTCGTAGATGTGGAGGTCGTTCTCGATGCCCGCGGCACGCAGGGCCTCCTCGAAGCGCTGCACCGCCTCGGGCGGAATCCCCTGGTCCTCCTCGGCGAAGGTGCCGTACACCTCGTGGTCCATCCCGGCCAGGACTTCGGGGTCGTCGACCAGCCGGCCGTAGAAGATGGCCGTGGCCTCGTGGTTGGCCCCGTCCAGCCCGAACGAGAGCGCGACCCCGCCCCCGAAGCACCATCCCATCGCGCCCACGCGCCCGGTCACGTCGGGCCGCGCCTCGAGCCAGGCCACGGCGGCGTCGAGGTTCGCGATCATCTGCTCCGGGTCCTCCTGGACCTCGGCCACGAGCGCCCGGTTCTCCTCGGCGCTCGACCCGGTGCGGCCCAGGAAGAGGTCGGCGGCCAGGGTCACGTACCCCTCGGCCGCGAAGTCGTCGGCCACCTGCCGCACCCGGTCGCTGAGCCCGTTCCACTCGTGGATGAGCACGAGCGCGGGGAACGGACCCTCTCCCTCGGGCACGGCGACGTATCCCGTCGTCAGGGTGTCCCCCTCCACGTAGCGCACCGGCTCGCCCTCGAGCTCCCCGCCCCGGCCGACGATGGCCGGAGGGAGCTCGTCCGGACCCGTGGGGGTGGCCGCCACGCGCGGGCCGTTCGGAGCGGTCGATTCCATGGCCGCCCCGGACGCGTCGGCGGTGTCCTCGGCCATCCCCGACGACGCGTCGGCGCCGGGGTCGGCGCAGCCGGTGGCGAGGAGAAGGGCGAGGGACAGGGCGGCGGGGCGTACGAGCTTCATTTCCTTTCACCTTGAAGGGGTCTTCGGGAGGGCCTCCAAGGTGCGCGACCGGCGTCCGGGCTGCAACCCGCGGGTGCGGAACGGCCGGCGGCGGGCCCGGCGGGTGCGGACCCCGCGCCTCCGGGCCGGGCCTCAGAGCGCCGGGCGCCGGCTCCGCCGCTCGTCCAGCCGGAGCCCCAGGTCCCGGGCGTACCCCACGGCGGCGGCCAACTCGTCTCCCCGGAGCGGCCGGCCGATCTCGGCGTAGGCCGAGCCGCGGACGCGACCGGCGGGCCCGTACTGCCCCATGACGTTCACGTACGTCCCCGGGCCGAGCTCGGCGGCGAGCCAGTCGAGGATCGCCTCGGTCTCGCCCGGCATCCCGGGCATCACGAGGTGTCGGACCAGCACGCCCCGCCGGGCCAGGCCGTCGGCCCCGACGACCAGGTCGCCCACCTGACGGTGCATCTCCGCGATCGCCGCCCGGGCGGCCTCCGGGTAGTCGCGGGCCTTCAGGTAGCGCTCGCTCGCCTCCGGGCTCCACAGCTTGAAGTCCGGCATGTAGATGTCCACGACGCCGTCGAGGAGACGGAGGCTCTCGAGCGAGTCGTAGGCGCTCGTGTTGTAGACGACCGGCAGCGCCAGCCCCCCCTCCACCGCCAGGACGAGCGCCTCGAGCATCTGGGGGACCACGTGCTCCGGGGTGACGAAGTTGAGGTTGTGACAGCCGAGCGCCTGCAGCCGCAGCATCGTGCGGGCGAGGGCCTCGGACGAGGACGGGCGGGCCCCGCCCGCCCTCGGGGGTCCGGGCCGCACGCCCTGGCTGATCTCGAAGTTCTGACAGAAGACGCAGCGGAGGTTGCAGTGGGCGAAGAAGATCGTGCCCGACCCGTACCGCCCCCGCAGGCAGTCCTCCTCTCCGAAGTGGGGGAAGGCGCTGGACACCACGGCCCAGCGGCCCGTCTTGCACGCCGACCACTTGCCCGACCGCCGATCCACGCCGCAGTCGCGGGGACAGAGCCGGCAGTCGGCCAGCTCCCGGAGCGCCCGTCGCGCCCGCCCCCGCAGCGCGTCGAGCCCGAGCTCCAGGTAGGCCGGCGTCACTGGGAGCCCCCCGGATCCCGGACGGCCCCCAGCCGGACCGGCATGCGCCGGGCGCCCCACGTCCCCGGCTCCGCCTCGAAGCGTCCGGGCACCTCGGTCCCGCACCGGCTGCAGCATCCCCCGGCGTCCAGGTGCCATGCCGAGAGGACGTACCAGTCCCGACCGATCAGGAGCTGCCCGCAGCCCGGGCACCACGTGCTCCCGCCCTCGGCGTCGTGGACGTTGCCCGTGTAGACGAAGCGCAGGCCGTTGGCCCGGCCGATCTTCCGGGCGCGCCGGAGCGTCGCCGGCGGCGTGGGGGGGCGGTCCCGCATGCGGAAGTCCGGGTGGAACGCGGTGAAGTGGACCGGGACGTCGGGTCCGAGCTGGTCCACGATCCAGGCCGTCAGGTCGTGGATCTCGGCGTCGGAGTCGTTGGCGCCGGGGATGAGGAGCGTGGTGATCTCGAACCAGACGTCGGTCCCGTGGCGGAGGTGGAGGAGGGTGTCGAGGACCGGCTGGAGCGAGCCCGTGCACAGCTCCCGGTAGAACGCCTCGCGGAAGCCCTTGAGGTCGACGTTGGCGGCGTCCATGTGGTCGTAGAACGCCTCGCGGGCCGCGGGCTTCTGGTACCCGGCCGTGACCGCGACGGGGTGGATGCCCCGCTCCCGGCACGCGTCCGCCACGTCCACCGCGTACTCGTGGAAGATGACCGGGTCGTTGTACGTGAAGGCCACGCTCCGGCACCCCAGCCGCTCGGCCGCTTCGGCGATCGTCCGCGGTTCCGCCTCGTCCATGAGGCGGTCCATCTCGCGGGACTTCGAGATGTCCCAGTTCTGGCAGAATCGGCAGGTCAGGTTGCAGCCGGCCGTTCCGAAGGAGAGGACCGGCGTGCCCGGCAGGAAGTGGTTGAGCGGCTTCTTCTCGATGGGGTCCACGCAGTAGCCGCTGGAACGGCCGTACGTCGTCAGCACGATCCGTCCCCCTTCGTTCCTGCGCAGGAAGCAGAGGCCCCGCTGGCCGTCCCGCAGCTTGCACTCCCGTGGGCACACGTCGCAGCGGACGCGACCGTCGACCAGCGCCGTCTGGAAGGCGCCCGCCTCGCCCCCGGGAGGGGCGGCCCCGGCCCCGCGCGTCTCAGCCATGGCCCCCGTCCCGGCCGCTCCCCCCGGCGGCGGCGCCGAAGGCGAACGCCCCGTATCCGACCACGCGGTCCCGGGGGCCGACCGTGTCGCCCGAGTTGCGCAGGTCCAGCGTCCGGGCCCCCAGGCCCCGTCCGCGCGCAGCCTCCAGGAGACCCCGCAACGGCATCCACCCGCACGCGTCGTCGGGCCCGACCGCCCCCGGATCCAACGCCTCGACGGCCGCCGCCGTGCGCGCGTCCCGCCGGCGCGCCTCTCCGTAGGGGAGGTAGTGGCTCAGGTCCGAGCTGATCACGACGAGGGTGTTCTCGCCCCACAGGGCGTCCAGGACGGCGGCCACCTCGCCGCCCGACGCAGCGCCGGCCAGCAGCGGCACGACGGCGAAGTCTCCCAACACCACCTGGAGGAACGGGATCTGGGTCTCGAGGGCGTGCTCCGGCGCGTGGGCGCGGTCGTCCTCCTGGACGATGGGGAGCGCCCGCGCCGCCTCCATCGCGCCCCCGTCCACCGGCACGGTCCCGAGGGGGGTTCGGAACGCCCGGGCCGTGGGGACCGCCAGCCCCCGCACGGGCCGGTAGTGCGCCGGACCGATGAGGACGACCGTGGTGGGTGAGCGACCGGAGCGGGCCAGCGCCGCGTATGCGCTTCCGGCCACGGGACCCGAGAAGACGTACCCGGCGTGGGGTGCGACAAGGGCCTCGGGTGGTGCGGACCGGGGGAGCGCGGGGTCGTCGCGCGCCTCCCGGAGGTAGCCGCGCACGGCGGCCCGGAGGACCGACGGATCGGCCGCGTAGAACCGTCCGGCCACGGCCGGGGAACGCACGCGGGACATGGTGTCTGAAGCTTAATCGCCGGGGGCGGGCCGGGACAGGGAGATTGTGGGGGAAACCCCGACACGACGGGGCGCGGATCCCCCGATACCCGGAGGCCCCTCGGGGATTGCACCTTTTTTCACGAGTCTCCGCCAGAGGCGGGGCCGACGACGTTTTCGAAGCCGAAGGGCTGATGGACATAGATACCCGCGCCCTCCTTTCCGGGAACGAGGCGATCGCGCGGGGCGCCTGGGAGGGGGGCGTCCGGGTGGCCGCCGGCTATCCGGGCACGCCGAGCACCGAGATCCTCGAGACCCTCGCACGACTCGCCGACGGGGGCCCCGGGGACGGGGGCGACGCGGGCCCGTACTGCGAGTGGTCACCCAACGAGAAGGTGGCCCTCGAGGTGGCCGTGGGAGCGTCGCTGGCGGGCGGCCGCGCCCTGGCCACCATGAAGCACGTGGGGCTGAACGTCGCGGCCGACCCCCTCTTCAGCGCGTCCTACATGGGGGTGAACGGCGGTCTGGTGGTCGTGACGGCCGACGACCCGGGGATGCACTCGTCCCAGAACGAGCAGGACAACCGCCACTTCGCCCGGGCCGCCCGGCTTCCCCTGCTGGAGCCCTCGACCCCCGAGGAAGCCCGGCTCTTCACGCGCCGCGCGTTCGACCTCTCGGAGCGCTTTGACACGCCCGTGCTGCTGCGGAGCACCACGCGCCTCTCGCACGGGAGGGGGCTCGTGGGCCGCGACCCGCGCCGGGACGGCCCCCGTCGGCCGTACCGGAAGGACCGCGTGAAGAACGTCGTGCTGCCGGCCCACGGGCGTCTCCGGCACCGTTGGATCGAGGGGCAGAGGATGCCGGCCCTCGAAGCGGAGGCCGAGGCGTGGGCCGAGACGCGGGAAGGCCGGGGGAGGGACTTCGGGATCGTGACGGCCGGGGTGCCGTTCCTGTACGCGGCCGAGGCGTTTCCGGGAGCGCCGGTGCTGAAGCTCGGGATGAGCTATCCGCTCCCCGTCGACGCCATCCTGCGCTTCGCGGAAGGGCGTCGCGTCCTGGTGGTCGAGGAGCTCGAGCCCTTCCTGGAAGAGCAGCTGCGCGCCCTCGGCGTCGAATGCGAACCGAGGACGTGGCCGCGCTGGGGCGAGCTGTCGGTCGAGGCGCTCCTGGGGAACGGCCGCGCACGACGGGCCCGCGAGCGTACGGACCGGGAGGTGTCCACCGACCCCCACTCGCGGGCCGCTCCGTCCGCGCCCCTGCCGACCCTTCCGGTGCGCGCCCCGGCCCTCTGTCCCGGGTGCGCCCATCGCGGCGTCTTCCACGGGCTCCATCGTCTGGGCGCCATCGTCTCGGGGGACATCGGCTGCTACACGCTGGGGGCGCTCCCACCGCTGGACGCCATGGACGCGTGCCTGTGCATGGGCGCCTCCATCGGGATGGCCCACGGGATGACACACGTGCTGCGGGGGGACGGCCCGCCGGTGGTCTCGGTGATCGGCGACTCCACGTTCTACCACTCGGGCATCACGGGCCTCCTCGACGTCGTGTACAACGAGGGGTCGGCCACCACGGTGGTGATGGACAACCGCACGACGGCCATGACCGGCCACCAGGACCACCCGGGCACCGGTCACCGGCTCTCGGGGGGCGAGGCCCCTGCGGTGGACATCGAGGGGCTCGCCCGCGCCCTGGGCGTGGAGGACGTCGAGCGCGTCGACGCCTACGACCTGATGGGGACCTGGCGAGCCCTGGACCGGGCCGCCGCGACCGACGCGGCCTCGGTCCTCGTCGCCCGGTCGGCGTGCGTCCTCGAAGAGAAGCTCCGCATCGGAGCGGCGGTGACGATCGACCCCGAGCGGTGCGTCGAATGTCTCGCCTGCTCCGAGCTGGGATGCCCGGCGCTCGAGCAGCTCGACGGGCGCATGCACGTGAGCCCGCTGCTGTGCATCGGCTGCACCCAGTGCCAGCAGGTGTGCTCGGACTGCAACGCGGGCATCGACGTCCCGCTCCTCCTCGAGCTCGTGGACCGGGATCGGGTCGACGAGGCGCTGCGCCTGCTGCTCCGGTCCAACCCCCTCCCGGCGGTGGCCGCCCGCGTGTGTCCCCACCCCTGCGAGCGGGAGGTGAACTCCCTCGGGTGGCCCCAGGGAGCCCGGCGGGCGGAGGAGCACCCCTCCCTCGTGGATCGGTTCCCCGCCGCCGACCGGGACGACCGGATCTCGGTGCGGGCGGTCGAGCGCTGGCTCGGCGACCTGGCCCTCGAGCGCCCCCCGGAGGGCCTCGGACCCGTCGAGGAACGCGACGGCGAGGCCGCCGTGGTGGGCTCCGGACCGGCGGGGCTCTCGGCGGCGTGGACGCTCCGCCGGGCCGGCTGGCGGGTCACGGTGTTCGAGTCGGCCGACGAGCCCGGGGGGATGCTGCGCGTGGGGATCCCCGGCTTCCGCCTGGCCCGGGAGGTGCTCGACGGCGAGCTGGCGCGGTTCCGCGCCATCGGCGTCGACTTCCGGTGTGGCGTGCGGGTCGGCGAGGACGTGACGCTCCAGGAGCTCGAGGCCCGCTACGGGGCCGTGGTCCTGGCCGTCGGCCATCATCGCTCCCGCGTGGTCGACCTGGAGGGGGCGCGGTCGGTGGGCGACGCGGTGGTTCCGGGCCTCACCTTCCTCGATCGCTTCAACGCCGGCCTCCGACCGGAGATCGGTCGCCGGGTGGCGATCGTCGGGGGTGGGAACACGGCGGTCGACTGCGCCCGCGCGGCGGTCCGCCTCGGCGCCGAGGCGGTCGTCGTCTACCGGCGGACGGAAGAGGAGATGCCGGCCATCCCGGAGGAGGTCGACGAGGCACGCCGGGAAGGCGTGCGCTTCCTCTTCCAGCGACAGCCCGTCCGCGTGCGCGCGCGACCCGACGGCGGCATCGCCGAGATCGTGACCGTCGCGATGCGACAGGGGGCGGCCGAGGCGGACGGACGCCGGCGGGCCGAGACCGTCGGGGGAAGCGAGACCGGCGAGCCCTTCGACTCCGTGATCCTGGCGGTCGGCGAAGCCGCGGACCTCTCCCTCCTCGACGGCACCGGCATCCGGAGCAACGGAAGGATCTCCACCAACTTCACCGGGGCCACGTCCCGTCCCGGCGTCTTCGCGTGCGGAGACGCCGCCTTCGGACACGGCACGGTCACCCAGGCGATCGCCACCGGCCGTCGGACGGCCGAGCTGGCGTCGCAACACCTGGCACGCAGGGAGGGACGAGGATGAGCCGGCAGACCACGAACATCGTTCTGGCGGGAGTGGGGGGACAGGGATCGGTCCTCTCGACGCGGATCCTCGCCGAGGCCGCCCGACGGGCGGGCCGGGCGGTGGTGACGTCGGAGGTGCACGGGATGTCCCAGCGGGGCGGGACGGTGGTGACGGCCGTACGCTGGGGCGCGGACGAGCTGGCGCCCGTGGTGCCCGAGGGTGAGGCCGACCTCCTGGTGGCGTTCGAGCGCCTCGAGGCCGCCCGTCACCTCGACCTCCTCCGGCCGGGGGGGCTCGCCGTCGTCGGGGACGAACGGATCACGCCGCTGATCGAGGCGCTGCGGAGCGCCGACTATCCCGACGACCTCGAGGGGCTGGCGCGGGCCCGGGACATCGACCTCGAGCTCTTCCCGGCCCTGCGGACGGCCACCGAGCTCGGCAACCCGAAGCTCGCCGGCGTGGCGCTCCTCGGCGTCGTCTCGCACCACGTGGAGCTGCCCCTCCACGCGTGGCGCGGCGCCATCGCGGAGACGGTCCCCGCCGGCACCGTCGACGCGAACCTGGCCGCGTTCACGGTCGGCCACGAGTGGGGCGTGGGCCCGGTCCACTTCTCCTTCTGACCCGCCACCGGCCCCACCGGACCCCGGCGCTGCGGTAGGCGCGACCCGCCACTCTTCCCCCCGACCTTGCGAATTCTACCCGTCGTTCAAATATTGAACACACCTTCAAATCTCGGAGGTGTCCGTTTGATCGACGACACGTCGGCCACCCTTTCCCCCCGCGTTCTCGAGAAGCGCGCCAGGCGCCGGCGTGAGATCCTGCACGCGGCCCTCGAGGCCGTGCGGGAGCAGGGCTGGCACGCCACGACGCTCGACGACATCGCGGGCCGCCTGGGCATCCAGAAGACCGCCCTCTACCACTACTTCCCCGACAAGGACTCCATCCTCTACGCGTGCCACCGGGAGTCCCTGGCCGAGCTGGACCGCATCATCGAGGAGTCCGAGCAGTGCTGCGAGGATCCCCTCGAGCGCCTCACCTACATCATCCGCGAGCACGTCCGCGTCATGACCGACACGCTGGAGGGGTCCCCCCTGGCGTTCGAGGTCCCGAGCCTGCCGCCCGAGCGGCGGGCGGAGGTCATCGCGGGTCGCGATAGATACGAGCACACGCTGCGCGGGATCATCGCGCGAGGCACGGAGTCGGGGGTCTTCCGGAAGGTGGACCCGAAGACCTCCGTCTTCGTGATCCTGGGAGCCATCAACTGGATCGCGCGCTGGTACCGGCCCGGAGGGAGCACGGAGCCCGACGAGCTGGGCCGGCGCTTCGCCGAACACCTGCTCGGTGGACTCGCCGCCTGAGCGGGGACACGCGGCCCGTGGGGGCCGCCGGACGCCGTCCCCGAACGGACGGCCTCAACACACGGAGCCGACCATGAAGGCCCTCCAGCTCGTTGCCCAGGGCGAGCCCCTCGAGCTCCGGGACGTGCCGGTGCCCGAGCCGGGGGAAGACCAGGTCCGCGTGAAGGTCGCGGGCTGTGGTGTGTGCCACACGGACGTGGGTTTCTGGAAGGACGGGGTACCCACCCGGAAGGACCTTCCCCTCACCCTCGGCCACGAGATCGCGGGGACCGTCGACGCGGCGGGCCCTGGGGCCGAGACCCTCGTCGGACGGGAGGTGATCGTCCCCGCCGTAATCCCGTGCGGGGAGTGCGACCTGTGTCGCGCGGGACGGGGCAACGCGTGCCAGGCCCAGGTCATGCCGGGCAACGACATCGACGGAGGCTTCGCGGAGTGCGTCGTCGTCCCCGCCCGGGGACTCTGCCCGGTGGACGACCTGGGGGGCTACGACCTGGCCGATCTCTCGGTCGTGGCCGACGCGGTGACCACGCCCTACCAGGCGATCGTCCGGAGCGGCCTCGGCCCGGGCGAGCTCGCCGTGGTGGTGGGCGTCGGAGGCGTGGGCACCCACGCCGTCCAGATCGCCCGGGCCCTCGGCGCCCACGTCGTCGCCATCGACGTCGAGCCCGACCGCCTCGCGGCCGTGGAGGACCGGGGGGCGAACGTCACGCTGAACGCGTCCGCGCTGGACTTCCGGAGTATCAAGGCGGCGGTCCGCAAGGCCGCCTTCGAAGGCGGGTGTCCGTCGACCCGCTGGAAGATCTTCGAGTGCTCGGGCCACCCCGAGGGCCAGACCACCGCGTGGGGCCTGCTGACCCACGCGTCCACGCTGATGGTCGTGGGCTTCACGCTGGCGAAGGTGGGGGTGCGCCTGAGCAACCTGATGGCGCTGGACGCGACCGCCCAGGGCACGTGGGGATGCCTGCCCGATCTGTATCCCGACGCCCTGCGGATGGTGACCGACGGACGCATCACGCTGGAGCCCTTCGTCGAGCGACATTCCCTCGACGAGGGCGCGGAGATCCTCCGCCGGGTGGCCGACCACGAGCTGGAGCGGCGGGCCATCCTCGTACCCGAAGCCTGACGCACGAACGTCCCGGGCCGGACGCCCGGGACCGCAATGGAGCCGGACCGCCGCCCCGGGCGGCACATCGAGACAGCGGAGAGAGACCATGACCACGACCGAGACCGTCGACACCCGCACCGAAGGGACGCCCCGGTCCCAGGAACCACCTGCCGGGCCGCCCCCCCACCTCCGCAGCCACACCCTCGTTCCCGAGCGCTCGACCGAGGGCTTCACGGAGATCCTCTACGAGCTGAGGCCCGTCCTCGATCCCGCCGGAAACGAGGCCGAAGGGCTCTACAACGCCTGGATCGCGCTGAACAACCCCTCCCAGTACAACAGCTACACCACCGACGCGGTGAAGGAGGTGATCCTGGCCTTCCGGCAGGCGAGCATGGACCGGCGCGTGGTGACCGTCGTCTTCACGGCGGTGGGAGACCGGGCCTTCTGCACCGGGGGCAATACCAAGGAGTACGCCGAGTACTACGCCGGCAATCCGCAGGAATACAAGCAGTACATGCGGCTCTTCAACGACATGATCGACGCCATCCTGCGGTGCGACAAGCCGGTGATCAACCGGGTCAACGGCATGCGGATCGCCGGGGGCCAGGAGATCGGAATGGCGTGCGACTTCTCCGTCGCGGTG
This sequence comes from Gemmatimonadota bacterium, assembly GCA_050050315.1. Classification (GTDB taxonomy): domain Bacteria; phylum Gemmatimonadota; class Gemmatimonadetes; order Longimicrobiales; family Gaopeijiaceae; genus JASFUL01. The sequence goes on along the minus strand of JASFUL010000001.1, from coordinate 15,499 downwards.
GATACGGCGCGCTTCGGCCAGGCCGGACCGAAGCACGGGTCGGCCCCGGACGGAGGCTCCACCGACTTCCTGCCGCTGTACGTCGGCTTCTCCCGGGCCATGGAGAGCGGCGTCCTCTGCGACATGTGGTCCGCCCACAAGGCCCTGCACTACGGCCTGCTCAACGAGGTCGTGCCCGCACTCAAGCTCGACGGCCGGTGGATCCCGGACCCCACGGTGGTCACCGACCGCTTCCTCGACGATTTCGGCAAGGTCGTGTACGGCGACCTCAAGACCGGCGCCGACCGGGACGAGGCGAAGGCGCTCCGGGCGCGCTGCGAGACCGACCTGTCGCGCCTGGACGAGGCGGTGGACGCGCTCTGCACCCGCATCCTCATGCTGATGCCCGACTGCACCTCCAAGACCGTCAACTCCCTGCGCAAGCACAAGCAGTGGATCTGGGACGTCAACAACGTCTCCAACCGGGAGTGGCTGTCGCTCAACATGATGACCGAGGCGCTGGCCGGCTTCCGGGCCTTCAACGAGGGCCCCAAGGGCGACCGGGAGGTGGACTTCGTGAAGCTCCGCCAGATGCTGGCCGACGGGCACCCGTGGAACGACGACCTCGTCCGCGCCGTCTCGCCCCAGTACCGCACGGGTGACGGCGGCTGAGGCCCGGAGCCGGGAGAGCGACGGTGGACTCCGGACTGGCGGGAAGGGTCGCCCTCGTGACGGGGGCCGGCGGGGGTATCGGCGCCGAGGTCGCGCGGGCCCTGGCGGCGGAGGGATGCGACGTGGCGCTGGTGGATCGGTTGGTAGAGGGGATGCGGGACGTGGCCAGCGGGATCGAGGCGATGGGCCACCGCTGCACGACGCACGTGGCCGACGTCCGGGACCTCGACCGGGCCGGCGCGGTGGTCCGGGAGGTCCGGGAGAGGCTGGGACGGCTCGATGTCCTGGTGAGCAACGCGGGGATCGCCCGCGACCGCGCCTCGTGGAAGATGAGCGAGGCCGAGTGGGACGACGTGCTGGACGTGAACCTCAAGGGGTTCTTCGCGTGGGCCCGGGCCGTCGCCCCCTTGATGCGGGAGGCGGAATGGGGGCGCGTCGTCGCCGTGAGCTCCATCAACGGGCTCCGGGGCAAGTTCGGGCAGGCCAACTACGCGGCGTCCAAGGCCGGCATGATCGGGCTCGCGAAGACGCTGGCCCGGGAGCTCGGGCCGAAGGGGGTGACCGTCAACGTGGTGGCCCCCGGGATGGTCCGGACGAAGATGACCGCGTCCCTGCCCGAGGAGTTCGTCCGGGCCGCCGTGGCGGAGACGGTGCTCGGGCGGCTGGCCGAGCCGTCGGACGTGGCGGCCGCGGTCGCGTTCCTGTGCTCCGAGGGAGCCCGCCACGTGACGGGGGAGGTGCTGCGGGTGGACGGCGGGCAGCGCATGTGACGAGGACGTACGGAGGAAGGAGGACGAGATGAGCGTGACGAGCAACGTGGAGCGCGGCGTCGGCGAGCTGGTGCTGGACGCCCCGCCCCTGAACATCCTCACGCGGGACGTGATGGGGCGGATCCGCGAGGAGCTCGCGGCCCTGGCGGCCGATCCCGGGCTCCGCGTCCTGGTGCTGCGGGCCGAGGGGAAGCACTTCTCCGCCGGCGCGTCCGTGGAGGAGCACCTCCCCCCGGAGCACGAGCGGATGATCCCCGAGTTCATGGACACCGTGCGGGCCCTCCACCACTTCCCCCTCCCGGTGGTCGCGGCCGTGCGCGGGCGCTGTCTCGGGGGTGGGTTCGAGCTCGCCACCTGCGCCGACCTGCTGATCGCGGGCGAAGGAGCGGTGCTGGGCGTCCCCGAGATCGTCCTGGGCGTCCTCCCGCCGGCCGCGTGCGCCTTCCTCCCCCGCATGGTGGCGCCGGGCCCGGCCGCCGCGCTCCTGTTCACCGGCGACCCCCTCGACGCCGGCGCCGCGCTCGACGTGGGGCTGGTCCGGGAGGTCGTGCCCGACGACCAGGTCGAGGCTCGGGCCCGGGCGGTGGCGGGACGGATCGCCCGTCACAGCGGGGCGTCGCTCCGGGCCACGAAAAAGGCCCTGCGGGCCGCGGCCCCCGGCCTCGACGAGGCCCTCGACCGGGCCGCCAGGATCTACCAGGAGGAGCTCATGCAGACGGCCGACGCGGTGGAGGGGCTGAAGGCGTTCGTCGAGAAGCGCTCTCCCGAGTGGAGCGACCGATGAGCGCCCCGGAGGTCTTCCCGGAGTGGAGGGACCGGGACCTGGAGGGACTCCTCGGCGCCTGCCGGGAGCTGCTGGAGGACATGGACTTCCCCACCGTGCGGCGCTGGCGGGAGGCGGGAGGCGCGGTGGTGGGACACTTCCAGGTGTACTTCCCCGAGGAGATCGTCCACGCCGCGGGAGCCCTGCCCTTCCGCTTGCGCGGAGCGCCCCTGGAGCCCACGCGGGCCGACTCCCACTTCGGCTCCTACCTCTGCAGCATCCTCAAGACCTCGCTGGAGCTGGCGCTGAGCGGCCGGGTGGAGCTCGACCTGTTCGTGACGCACCCCATCTGCGACGCCGCCCGGAACCTGGCGGGTATCTTCGGGCGCAACTTCGAGTACCCCTGCCAGATCCTCTACCTCCCGCAGAACGCCAACTCGCCCTCGGCCCCGACGTACCTCCGGGGCGAGTACGACCGCCTCCGTCGCACCGTGGAGGAGGCCACCGGAGGCGAGGTCACGGACGAGGGGCTGCGCCGCTCCCTCGGCGTGTACAACCGGAACCGCGCGCTCCTGCGCGAGCTGTACCGCATACGGCGGGACACGCCGTGGCTGCTCCCCGCCGACGAGGCGTACGTCCTCACGGCGGTCGGGGGCCTCGTCCCGCGGGAGGAGCACAACGAGCTCCTGGCTACGGCGCTCCCCCTCGTCGAGGCCCGCGACGCCCGCCGGCTCGACCGGATTCGCGTCGTCTTCGAGGGGGGCTTCTGCGAGCAGCCGCCCCTGGACCTGATCCGGGCGATCTCGCGCTCCTGCTACGTCGTGGACGACGACCTCATGATCGGGATGCGCTGGATCCTGGAGGACGTGCCCGTCGACGCCGACGATCCCCTGCTGGCCCTGGCCACGGCGTATCTCGAGAGCTCCAGCTACTCGCCGGTCCAGCACGACCTCCGCAAGCCCAAGGAGGCCATGTTGCTCGAGCGCGTCCGGGCGTCCGGCGCCGAGGCGGCCGTGGTCACCGCCGCCAAGATGTGCGAGCCCGGGCTCGAGGAGCAGGTGACGTACACGCGGAGCCTGGACGACGCCGGGGTGCCGTACTTCGTCAGCGAGTTCGAGGAGAACATGACGAGCTTCGACCACCTCGAGATCCAGCTCGAGACCTTCGTCGAGAACCTGATGTTCGACTGAGACGCGTCGCGCGAGCCGCCGGCGCGCCGGCGGCCCCGACGCTCGACCGACCGGGGGGACACCGATGGGTGGAACGACAGCGACCACGACGGACCTCGTGGGAAGGGGAAACGCCGAAGGGGCGCGGCTCTTCCGGGAGTGGTTCGCAGACCTCACCCGCACCGCCGAGGAAGGCGGGGGAGGGGCGTACGTCTTCGTCATGGGCAGCCTGGCGGAGCTCATCCGCTGCTTCGACCTGCCCGTGGTCTTCCCCGAGATCAACTCGCTCCAGACGGCGGTGCGCCACGTGGCGCACGAGTACCTGAACGAGGCCGAGGACTACGGCTACTCTCCCGACATCTGCGGGTACGTGAAGGCCGACGTGGCGACCCAGCTCCGGGGGGGGAGGCTGCCCATGGGCCGCGTCCCCCCGCCCGCGATCGCCGTCAACACCAACGCCTGCAACACCTACATCAAGTGGGCGGAGATCTGGGAGCGCATGCACGGCGCCCCGACCTTCACCCTCGACGTGCCGGGCAGCCGGCAGGCCGGGCTCCACCCCGGGCCGGGGCACCCGGACTTCGAGAACGACCGGCGGTACGTGCTGGCCCAGCTCCGCGAGCTGATCCCGGTCCTCGAGGACGTGAGCGGAACGGCCTTCGACATCGACCGGCTCCGGGAGTCGATGGAACACGCCAACACCATGAGCCGCTGCTGGAAGCGCGTCCTCGAGCTCAACCGGGCCGTCCCGGCGCTCTTCAACGCACTCACCGACGGCACGATCTACCTGGGCGTGGCCAACACCCTGCGGGGGAGTCCCGAGGGGGCGGCGTACTTCGAGGAGCTGGTCGAGGAGATGGAGTACAAGCGCGACCACGGGATCGGGACCCTCACGGAGGAGCTGTACCGGCTGATCTTCGTAGGTGTCCCCTGCTACCCGATCTTCCGGCGCTTCGGCGAGCTCTTCGCGGAGTGGGGCGGCGCGTTCGTGAACTCGACCTATCTGTGGTTCGCGTCGGGAGGCACGAACGCGGGCTTCCAGTACGACCTGGAGCGACCCCTGGAGAGCCTGGCCGAGGGTCTGCTGCTCAGCGTCCGCGACGCCATGGACAGCATGTTCTTCCAGACCGACGCCCTCCTCGCCATGCTGGACGATTTCTCGGCCGACGGCGTCGTCTACCACCCGATCAAGAGCTGCCGCACGGTCTCCACGGGGCTCGCCGACAACCGGCGGGCCCTCATGGACCGGGGGGACGTGGCGTCGCTCTTCATCGAGTCGGACATGATGGACCGCCGCGTCGTGTCGGAGGCCCAGCTGAAGAACCGGATCGACGCGTTCTTCGAGGGTCTGGCGTCCCGCCGCGCCCAGGCCGCGGTGCGTCCGGCCACGGCGGAGGCCCCCGGCCCCACCGCGGCCGGAGAGGCCCCGTCGCCGTAACGCCACGAGCACCCGCGTCACACCCGTCGTTCGAGGGAGGAGAGAGATGGCATACGCAGCCGGCGTCGACGTCGGATCGACCCAGACCAAGGCCGTGATCATCGGGGAGGATCGGGCCATCACGGCCCGGGCCCTGGTGGAGACCGGCGCCAACGTGATCCGGGCGGCGGAGAGCGCCTTCGAGGAGGCGCTGCGGACCGGGAACCTCCAGGAGGAGGAGGTCGAATACGTCGTGGGCACGGGCTACGGCCGCTACAAGGTGACTTTCGGCAACACCCAGGTGACCGAGATCTCCTGCCACGGCCGGGGCGCGGCCCACATGTTCCCCCGCACGCGCACGGTCGTGGACATGGGGGGCCAGGACACCAAGGCCATCTCCGTGTCGCCCGCGGGCGAGATCCTCGACTTCTGCATGAACGACAAGTGCGCCGCGGGCACGGGACGCTTCCTCGGGGCCGCCTCGAGGGCCCTCGACATCCCCCTCGACCGGCTCGGACCCACCGCGCTGGAGGGCGAGCGGCCGGTCAAGATCAGCACGACGTGCACGGTGTTCGCGGAGTCGGAAGTGCTGTCCTGGCTCGGCAAGGGCAAGAAGATCGAGGACATCCTGCTGGGCGTGCACCAGTCCATCGCGGCGCGCTCGGCGGGGCTGCTGCGTCGGGTCGGCGTCGAGGAGGAGGTCACGTTCACCGGCGGGGTGGCCCGCAACACGGCGATGATCGCGACCCTCCAGGAACGCCTGGGCGTGCCGCTCAACGTGAGCGAGGAGTCCCACTACATGGGGGCCCTGGGCGCCGCGCTCTTCGCGCTGGACCACGTCCTCGCCGCCCGCGTCCCGGCCTCCGCGGGACGCGCCGGATCGGACGCCGGCCCGGGAGGTGCCGCGTGAACGCGCACGGGACGCACACGGCCGGGATCGACGTGGGGTCGACGTACACCAAGGCGCTCGTGATGGACGGCGACGGCGAGGTGGTGGGGCGGTGCATGAAGCCGACGGGCTTCCGTCTGGCCGAGGTGGGCCAGCAGGCGCTCGAGGCCGCCGTCTCGGGAGCCGGCCTCGACCTCGACGACGTGGCGTACGCCATCGCCACGGGCTTCGGCCGGCACCAGGTGGAGACGTGCGACCTCCACGTCACCTCCCTCACCGCGGCGGCCCGGGGGGCCTCGCTCCTCTTCCCCGGGACCGAGACCATCCTGGACGTGGGTGGACAGACCATGAAGGCCACACGCCTGGGCGAGGGGGCCCGGGTGCAGTCCTTCAGGCTGAACGACAAGTGCGCCGCCGGAACGGGGGCGTTCCTCGAGAAGACGGCCCGCTACATGGGCTACGAGACCGAGGAGATCGGCCCGCTCGTGGCGACCTCCAAGGAGCCCGTGTCGATCTCGGGGGTGTGCGCCGTCTTCGCCGAGTCCGAGGTCATCAACCACCTCTCCCAGGGGGCGGCCCCCGCGGACATCATGCACGGCGCCATCGTGTCACTGGTGGGGCGTTCCGTGCAGCTCATGAAGCGGGTGCGGATGGAGCCCGAGTTCACGCTCATCGGCGGGATCCTCCGCTTCGAGCGGATGATCGACGTGATCCGCCGGGAGCTGGGGGCCGAGGTGAACGTACCGGAGGGCGACATGGTCCAGTTCACCCCGGCTCTGGGCGCCGCGTGGCTGGCCCGGCAGCGGCTGCGCAAGCTCCGGGCGGATCCGGACGCGGCCACCGGCCGGGTCGCGACGGCGTAGCCGGCCGGGGAGAGCGCGGTCGTGGACGAGGACGTCGCCCGCACCCTGGGACCGCTGGTCCGCCTGGAGGCCCACCGGGCGGTCTCCGAGGCGGCCATCCGGCCCGACCCCGAGCGCATCGCGGCGGGCTGGACGCGGCGCTTCATCGCCGACGCCGCGCGGGCGGAGGAGGCGATGGATCTCTACCGCGAGCTCGGCTTCGAGGTGTGCGCCGACCCGGTGCGGCCCGAGGATCTGGCGGGAGAGTGCGAGGCGTGCCGCCTCGTGGCCGCGCTGCGCTTCAAGTCGATCTACACGCGGCGCCCGGGCGAAGCGTCCGGGGGCTGAGCGGCGGGCGCGTACTCCCTCGCCGGCTCCGACCCCAGGAGGGCGCGGATCGCCCCCTCCGCCAGGGCGCGCAGCTCGTTCTCCCCCGGGTAGGTCACCACCGGCCCGATCCACCGGAGGGTGTCGCGCAGCCCGTCGGTGATCCGGCCGGCCTTCACCATGCCGCCCGTGAGCAGGACCGCGTCCACCCGGCCCTCGAGCACGGAGGCCATCGCCCCCACGTCCTTCCGGATCTGGTGGAGCATCGCGCGCACCACCAGGTCCGCCCGGGCGTCGCCCGCCTCGGCGCGCCGCAGCGCCTCCCGCAGGTCACGGGTCCCCAGGTACGAGAACATCCCCCCCTCCCGGAAGAGGTGACGGACCGCGTCCTCCTCGCTCCATCCCTCCCGGATGGCCCTCAGGACCAGAGCCAGGGAGGGCACGGTCCCGGCGCGTTCGGTCGAGTACGCTCCCTCCTGCATGGAGTTCGTGACGTCCACCATGCGTCCGTCCCGGTGGGCCGAGACGGAGATCCCGCTCCCCAGGTGCGCCACCACGAGCCGGAGCGTCGCGTAGGGGCTCCCCGTCTCGTCGGCGTACCGCCTCGCCACGGCCCGCGTGTTGAGCGCGTGGGACAGGCACTCACGGTCCACCCCCTGGAGTCCGGAGAGCCGGGCCACGTCCTCCCACTCGTCCACGCTCACCGGATCGACGACGAACGCGGGGCGGTCTCCCGGGACCTGGGCGGCGATCCCGGCGGCCAGGAAGGCGCCCAGGTTGGACGCGTGCTCGCCCCGGGGCGCCTCGCGCAGCTCGGCCAGCATGGCCTCGCCGACCCGGTAGACGCCTCCCTCCAGGGGACGCAGAAGGCCGCCCCGACCGACGACGGCGTCCAGCGCGTCCAGGTCGACGCCCCCCGCCGTCAGCGCCGCCCTCACCGCCTCCAGCCGCCAGACGAGCTGGTCCAGGACCGGACGGTCGCGGAACGGCTCCAGGTCGTCGTCGGAGTGGCGCACGGTGGTCTCGAAGGCCACCCGGGCTCCCTGGTAGAGGGCGACCTTGGTGGACGTCGAGCCCGGGTTCAGGGCCAGCACCCGGGGCGGGGACCGGCCCGGACCGGCGCCGGCCGGACCGGGAGCCCCGCCCACCGGGCCGGCGCCGGTCGACCCGCCCGGCCTCACCGCATCCCCCGGGCCGCCAGCGCGCCCAGCGCGATGCTGGCGAGCTTGTCCTCCACGCTCTCGACGCGGGAGGGGATGAGCACGGGCACCCGGGCGCCCACGACGACGTGTCCCGTGACGGAGCCGGCGAAGTACTTCACGGACTTGCCGAGGATGTTGCCGGCCTCGATCCCCGAGGTGACGAGCACGTCGGCGCGACCGGCCACCGGCCCGACGATCCCCTTGGCCTCGGCCGCCGAAGGGAGAAGCGCGTTGTCCAGCGCCAGGGGGCCCTGCACGTGGCACCTCCCGAGTCCGCCCCCGATGGCCTCGTCCGCGAGCGCCCGGGCCCGGACGGTGGAGGGGACGGACTCGCTCACCGCCTCGGTGGCGCTCAGGAGGGCCACCCTGGGCTCGGCGAAGCCCAGGGCGTGGAACACGCCGACGGCGTTGAGGACGATCTGGCGGAGCTGGTCCCCGTCCGGGGCCACGGTCACGCCTCCGTCGGTGACGCCCACGAGGCGGCGCCGGCCAGACAGCGTGTCCTCGTAGAGCAGTACGTCGGAGAGGAGCCGGTCGGTGCGGAGGCTGTGAGCACGATCCAGGACCGCCCGGAGCAGCTGGTCGCTGCGCACCGTCCCCTTGAGGAGGACGTCGATCTCCCCGGCGCCGGCCCGCCCCGCCGCCTCGTCCGGATCGCGGAGGAAGACGGGCTCGACCAGCCCCGAGGCCGCCGCCCGCCGGGCGGCCTCGACCGCGCTCCCGCCGTCGGAGCCGACGACCGCGAGGACGATCGGGCCCACGCCCGCCGCCCGCTCGCGGACCTCCCCCAGCGTCGCCGGAGGCGCCGACCCCTTCCCCGCCATCACGCCTCCCCGTCGCGGGCCCCGGAGACGGTCCGGGTCGGACGGACCGCGGGAGGGGGGCCCGGTGGCCTCAACGCAGGCTCTGGCGTCGCTCGCGGAGCTTCTCCTTGAGCCCCTGGAGACGCCCCTCGACCGCCTCCTCGATGGACTCCACCGAGACGTCCTCACCGTTGAGGTGGAAGGAGTATTCGCCCGGATCTCCCTCGCCGCGGAAGTCGGCGAGCTTCTCGTGGGCGTCCTCGGCCTTTCCCAGGGCGAAGAGGGCCTTCTGGAGCCACGCCGCCTCGCTCTGGACGAGCCGCATCTCCTTGCGCTTCTGACGACGCTCGCTGCTCACGCTTCTCCTCCCCGGACCGGTGTCCGCTCTTCGGATCCCACAATGGTAGCAGGAGGTCGGCCGCGCGTCATACGGCGGCCGCCCGGGGCCCGGGACGTCGGAAGGAGTCGCTCAGTCGTCCGGCTCGAGGCCTTCCATCCGGTGCCGGTCCCGCTCGTCGTCGGTGGCGTCGGCCGGCCGGTAGAGGATCACCCGGGCGCGCTCCAGCGTGATGAGCGCGCCGCCGATCATCCGGTCGAGCTCCGGGAGCACCTCCTCGATCCGCGCCTCGGTCTCGACCACCTCCACGACGATGGGCAGGTCCAGCGAGAGGCGGAGGATGCGGTCCGTGTGCACGCGGGCGCTCGCGCCGAACCCCGCGATGCCCCGCAGCACGGTGGCGCCGGCGAACCCCCGCTGGCGGAAGAAGTGCAGGAGCGCCTCGTAGAGCGGCTTCCCCCGGTGCTCGCCGACCTCGCACCGGTCGCTCTCGCCGATGAAGATCCGCATGAGGGTGCGCTCGCCGTGGAATCGCTGCGACATCGTCACCTCCGTTGGCGGGGGGCGGGGGGCGGCGGAGGGCCGGCGCGTCCCATCAGTCCGGAGAGCTCCAGCCGTGGAGCGCCCAGTTCGCGGCCACGAGGCCCGCGCCCACGGCGACCAGGCCGAGGGCCAGGCTCCCCAGGGCGTACGCCGCGCCGCGGGACCACTCGCCGTCCCGAAGCAGGGCCACGGTCTCGTAGCTGTACGTGCTGAAGGTGGTGAACGCGCCCAGCAGGCCGATGGTGACCAGCGCGCGCACCTCGGGCGAGACGGCCGTGGCCTCGGCCCAGCGGAGGGAGAACCCGAGGGCGAAGGATCCGACCCCGTTCACGGCGAAGGTGCCCCAGGGAAAGGCCGCCCCCGCCCAGCCGTGGACCCAGCCGCCGAGGCCGTAGCGGGCGAGCGCCCCTAGGGCGCCGCCCACCGCGATGGAGAGGGGGATCATGGGGGGCTGATAGGCCCTCCCGCGCTACCTGTTCCCTCCGAAGGTGACCCGGGCGCCGAACTGCATCTGCCACTGCGAATCGGGCGAAAGCACGTTCCACGGGTCGGCGGGGTCGAACACCGTCTCGCCCTCCTCGTCCTCGGCGGGGAGGATGGGGCCCGCCCACTGGGCGGAAAGGGGCCCGGGGCGACCCAGGATGATCTGGCGGCTCACGTCCAGCAGGTTGGCCACCGAGCGGATCGACTGGATGCGGCCCCAGTCGGAGTTCAGGAAGTTCAGCACGTTGATGAGGTCGCCCTCGAAGCGGACGGCGGCGTCGCCGAGCTGCAGCTCGTGGGACACCCGGAGGTCGAGCCGGTTCTGCCAGGGCGCCCGGCACGCGTTGCGGGGCAGGATGTCTCCCTTGTGCTCCGCGAGGCACTCGTCGGTCCGCAGGGCTGCGGCCAGGAGCCGCTGCGTCGCGAAGCCGGAGTTCACCTCACTCGCCTCGTTCGGGACGTACACGAGGTCGTTGAAGCGGTCGAAGGCCGGGCCGACGCCCGGGTATCCGTCGCCGTTCATGTCCTCCCCGTAGACGTACGAGAACGGGAGCCCCGACTGGCCGGTGTACAGGAGCGAGATCCGCGTGTTCGGCAGGGCCTCGAAGGGGGCGCCGAACACCGTGGCGACGACCTTGTGGGGACGGTCGAAGTTGGACGTGGTGAGGCCGGGGTCGTTCGGGTTGAACCCGGTGGGGTTGAACCCGTAGTTCGAGATCATGTCGCTGAAGATCAGGCTCGTCCGGTCCCAGGAGCGGCTGAAGGCGTACCCGAGCTGGAAGCTCAGTCGGTCGGTGATGGGCCCCCGCAGCTCGGCGCTCCCCGAGAAAGCCCAGTCCTCTCCGTCGTTGGTGGCGAGCAGGACCTGATCGTAGCCGGGCTGCTCGCGGTTCGGGGCGAAGCCGTCCGTGGCGGCGTGGCCGAAGTAGCGCCGCTGCAGCCCTCCGAACCCTTCGAGGTTCTCCAGGTCCCCGAGGTCGGAGGGGTCGTCCAGGTTCAGCTCCTCGAGGCCTACCTGGTTCAGCGCCTTGCTGAAGAGCAGGCCCAGCGAGCCGCTCACGCGGTCGGTGAGCTCCTGGTCGACGCCGATGGAGAACTTGAGGTCCTGGGGATACTTGAATCCGTCCTGGAAGACGGTCACCGAGCGGAGCACGCGCGGAGCCGACCCCCCGAAGCAGGCCGTGGCGGGCGTCGACGGATCGAAGGGCGCGGCCGTGCCGGCCGTGTTGTCGGCGTCGGTGTACTTCCCCTCGCAGTAGAGCGTGCGCGAGCGCAGCCCGTTGTTGTGGAACGCGTTGGACAGCCAGATGAACGGGAGCTGTCCGGTGAACATCCCGGCCCCGCCCCGGACCTGGGTCCGGCGCGGCCCGTCGCTCTGCCAGTTGAAGCCCCACCGGGGCGAGATCAGCCACGCGTTCTCCGGCAGCGAGGCCGTGCTCTGCTCGAAGACGTCGGCGATGACCGGGTTCTCCTCCGGCGTGTCCAGCACGGTGGGGACGTCCAGGCGGATGCCGAACCGCATGGTCAGGCCCTTGCCCGCGTCGATCTGGTTCTGGACGAACACCCCCCACTCCAGGACGGAGAAGTTCACGGCCGGGTCGATGCCGTCCGCCAGCAGCGTCCGCTGCCACCGCTGCGGGACGTTCTGCTCGAGGTCGTCGACGTTCGCGAAGAAGTAGGAGCCGGTCGCGCCGGGCAGGTAGAGGTGCTCGATGTCGTAGTAGGCGCCCGTGACGCCCAGCTTGTAGGCGCTGTTCTCGTGGTTGAGCGTCAAGCTGTTGGTGAGCCTCACCGTGGTCTGCGTGAGGTCGTTGCGCTGGGCGAAGAACTCCGACCCCGCCCGGACGCCCCGCTCGAAGGTCGCCCCGCCGATGTCGCTCCGGAGGTCGACCTCGACCTGCGGATAGTCGCTTACCGGCGCGCTCTGGTCGCTGGTGTGCTGGACGTTCAGGTTCAGCTCGTTGGCGCCCGTCGTGCCGAAGTCGCTGAAGAGCTGGATCGAGGTGGTGTTGTTCGTCGACGTCCGGAAGACCCCGTTGGACGAGAGGCCGTACGGGTCGAAGGCCGACCGGTTCGGCGTCTCGTCGTTCTGCGCCCGGGCGAAGACGTTGCGGGCCGTGAGGCGCAGCCCGTTGTCGAAGTTCCAGTCCAGCCGGGCGAAGACGTTGGTGAGCTCCTGCCCCAGGGAGTAGGGCGCCGCGGTCCCGGCGTCCAGCCCGTACTGCGACGCGAGGACCTCCTGGAAGTCCGTCGCCTCGGACTCGGAGACCTTCACCAGGGCCAGGTCGTCCCGGAAGAGGTTGAACCCGGGCGGCGGCTGCGTGCGCTTCTCCCACTCGCCGGTCACGAAGAAGTGGGCCTCGTCACGGATGATGGGCCCGCCGACGGAGAGGCTCACGAGGGAGCGGTCCACGCCGTCGGTGTCCGTGGAGCCGGTGGGAAGGGTCAGGTCCCCGAGGAGCACCTCGTTGCGGTGGACGCCCTGGCCCTGGATGCGCCACTGGTTGGTCCCCGTCCGGGTCACCGCGTTCATGACGCCCCCGGTGAACCCGGACAGGCGGACGTCGAACGGCGCGATCAGGATCTCGTACTGGGCGACCGCGTCCAGGGGGATGAGCTTGGCGCCGGCCTGGCCACCCGGGACCCCCCCCGCCGTGAGGCCGAACATGTCCTTGTTCAGCACCCCGTCCACCAGGATGGAGTTGTACCGGTCGTTCTGCCCCGCCACCGAGAAGCCTCCCTGCTCGGTCGTCTTCACCAGCGGCGAGAGGACGGCCAGCTCCATGATGTTGCGCGACAGGATGGGCATCTCCTCGACCATGCGCTCGGTGAGGCGGGTGGCGATTCCCACCTGGCTGGGGTTGAAGACCTCGGTCCGCTCGACCCCGACCTCGATGCCCTCCAGCTCCACGGCCTCCTCCCGGAGCACCACGTCCACCGTCCGGGTCTCGCCGACGGAGAGCTGCATGCCCTCGCGCGTCTCCTCGGCGTACCCCAGGCGGGACACGGTGAGGCTGTACGGGCCGCCGGGCTGGAGCACGGGAAAGAGGAACCGTCCGGCCTGGTTGGTCGCGGCGGACCGGGACGCTCCCGTCTCCTGTTGTCGGACCGTGACCGTGACGTCGGCGAGGGGGGTGCCGTCCGCCAGGGTGACCGTGCCCCGCACGGCGGAGGTGGTGCGCGACTGGGCGGCCAGGGCCGCGGGCCAGACCAGGGCCAGGAGGACGCCGAGCCGGAGGATCGTACGGGACATCCGGGTCATGTATGGATTCCGTCTGTGCATGGAAAGGCGCGCGGGGAACCGGTGAGGTCCAGAGGATGGACGAACGAGGACCCGGGTTTATGTCCGCGGCCGTTCCGGTGGACGCTCGCTACGCTGCGGGGGACACCCCTGCGGCCCTCGATGTTGAGCCCCGGAGGGCGTCGAGGACCGGATTCGCGCTCCGGAGGAGACGAGCCCGGCCGGGCCCGCGGGAATGGACGGACCCGGCGGTCCCGAGCGAGTCGGGGGCGCGCCAGGCTCGGAGTGATGGACGTCGGTCGACCGCACGGTAGGACTTCTCCCCTCCGAGCGGGGGGAGAGAGCGACGGTGCAGCGCGTCCCGCCCGCTCGGTAGGACTTCTCCCCTCCGAGCGGGGGAGAGCGCGACGTCAGCCAACGCCTCGCAGCGACGAAGGGGATCGATCCCTACCGGTTCGTGCCCTCGGGGGTCGACGACCTTCTGTCGCCTCAACTCCGAGTCAGGACCCGCTAGCGAGACCAGGGAGGCACGACGCCGTTCATCCGGGCGTACGCGATCTGCTGTCCCAGGTGCTCGTTCATGTGCGCCAGGAGCTGGAGGAGGACCGCCCACTGCGGGACGTCCCGGCCGTACAGCCGGGTGCGTCGCTCCAGGTCCGGCCCGGACATCCCGTCGAGCACCCCACGGACGTGGTCCAGGGAGGCAGCCAGGACCTCCACGACCTGCTCCTTCTCCGTCACGTCGTCCTCGAGACCCTCGTAGCGCACGCCTTCCGGGGGATCCACCCCCAGCGACTGGTCCGGATACATGTAGTTGTAGCGGGCGATGTGCATGTAGGCCGAGGCGACCGACGCCACGCCCTCCATGGGACGCCAGCCGTACGAGTCGGCAGGCATCGCGCCGGCGAGAGCCACCAGCTTCCGGGCCGAGGCCTCGAACTGGCCGCGGAACTCCTGGAGGAAGCCGTCGGGCGCGCCCTGGGCCCCGGCCCTTCCTGGAATGACGACGAGGGCGGCGACCAGGGCCGCGACGGTGACGGGGGTGCGCATTCAGGCTTCCTCCTTCTCGGGTCCGTAGAGTCCACTGGCCACGACGCATTCGCGTCCGAGTACGTCCCTCAGGACACACCCCCTACGGAAGTGGATCCCGCAGCGCAAGCAGCGCTGCCCCCCCTCCTCCTCGGGGGACAGGAGGCGGACGGAGAGGCGGTCCAGGAGGACGGTCACCTGCCGGAGGTCGTCGTCTGGGTAGTCCTCCAGGAGATCGAGGAGGCGAGCCCTCCGGACGGTCTCGAACTCCGCGAGGAGCCGCTCACCCCGCTTCGTGAGCCCCAGCCGCACCGCCCGGCGGTCTTCGGGCGACACCGTCCGATCGACGAGATCGCGCTGGACCAGGCGGTCGATGGCACGGCTGGCCGCGGCATTCGTCACGCCGAGGAACTGCGCCACGTCCGTCACCTTGAAGCTCTGCTCCGGCCGGGCGATCAGGAGGAGGAGCTTGACCTGGGACATGGCCAGCGGCTCATCCGTGACCTCTTCCAGCGCATGCTCGAGGAACTCGTTGACCGTGGAGCAGAAGACGTGGGAGGCCCCCATCGCCTGGCGGATGAGCTCCAGGCGCGTGTTCTCGTCCATGCGTGGGCTCCAGCGAGGCGGGAAAGGGGCGAAGACGTGGTGCTCAAGGAGGGTGAATTATGAACGCACTGCACCGGATCGGGAAAGGCCCCGCGGAAGGAGAGGTGGTGGGGGTGGTGGAAAACGGGGGAAAGCGTTATAATGTGCTTGAAATCACGTTTCAGCGCGTGCACGCCGTCCCCTCCCCGGCTCCAGCCGGGTGCGGGGGGATCGGTGGGTACGTGGCGGAGTCGCGGGTCCCCCGGGGTCCCGCGGCCCACGGGCGGCCGACACAGCGACCCCCTCGACATCGGCCGCCGGGGCGCCCCGCGAGCGGGCGTCCTCCACCGCGGGGGCCGGAGATCCCGGCTCGGACCGGGAGATGACCGGGAGGTCATCATGCGGCTCAAGGCGGCGAAACACGAAGACAAATGCCGCTTCTGGACTC